>WFTY01000391.1 GCA_015485245.1 Anaerolineales bacterium
ACCCCATCTTTGACCGGCATGACGATATCCATGAGGATCACATCTGGCCGCAGACGTCGCGCCAATGAGACAGCTTCTGCGCCATCGGCAGCTTCTCCTACCAGCACCATATCCTCCTGCAGCGACAGAATCGCGACCAGGCCCGCCCGCACCACAACATGGTCATCGGCGATCAACACCCGGATGATTTTACTCATTCAGCCTCCCTTCGCAATGCATAGTCGCCCTCACCAAGACTCCTTCCCCTGGAGAAGAGATGATTTCAAACTGAGCGCCAATTTCCTCAGCGCGAGCGCGCATATTCTCAAGCCCCATGCCTCCTTTGCCCACCTGTGCGAGATCAAACCCGCAGCCATCATCAACGATCTCCATGACAACGCTATCCCTTTCCTGCAACAAATGCACTGTGACGGAGGCAGCATTCGCGTGCCTGAGCGTGTTGTTCAAAGCCTCCTGGGCGATCTGATAAAGCGCCTCCTGCATGAACAAGGGTAACTGGATATCATCAGTAGAAACCATCAAACGCGCCTGAACATCGGAGTGCCCTTCAACGGCGGCCAGCCGCTGCTGCAAAGCCCCAACCAGACCTTCTTCCTCCAACAACGGTGAACGCAACTGATGAATAAAGAGGCGCATTTCCTTAATAGCCCGGCGGGCGGTTTCGCCCATTTGTGCAAAGGTGCGCCCAACGCTATCCCAGGCGCCCTGTTCCACCTGTCCCTGCCCGGCCTCCGTCAACGTGACCAAACCATACAACGACTGTGTGACCGAGTCGTGCAGGTCGCGCGCCAGGCGTTGCCGCTCCTGAAGCAAGGCCATCTTCTCGGCCAGGCGACGCAAGCGATCGCGCTGCAAAGCCCCACCCACCTGATCGGCAATCGACGTCAACAGGGCAATCTCCTCCAGGGTATAGCCGCGCTGCGCGCTACGCATCAGCCCGATGATCCCCCACACCTGTCCCTCCGCCTGTAGCGGAGCGACGATCAGCGTCTTCGCTCCGCTGTCCCGCTCAGGGGCCGCTTCCACAGCAAGCTCAGGAATTAACACCGGTTCGCGCTGTGCCAACACCTTTGCAAAGACGTCCTTTACGGCGGGAAGGCTCTCCAGGGATAGCTCCAGCCCGGCCTGATGAAAGCCCGCATGCGCAGCCAAGCGCAGGTCATCCGCATCGAGCGCGCGACCATCTCCACCAAGAAGATAAATCACACCGACATCGCTCCACAGCGTGTCCATGGTGCGCGCCAGAATCGCTTTCATCAAGTCCTGGATATTCTCCATCCGACTGGCGATATCCGTCACATCATACAACACCGCCAGTTCACGAGTGCGGTCGGTGATGCGCCGCTCCAGTGAGATGTTGAGTTCCTGTACCACCGCTTCCGCCCGCCGTCGCTCGGCCAGCTCGCGCTGCACGGATTCATAGAGGCGCGCGTTCTCAATCGCGGCCGCGGCGTACCCTGCAAAAGCCTGCAACGCCTGGGCGTACTCGCGGGTATAGAAACCGCACTGTGAACTTCCTACATTCAAAAAACCAATCACCTCATCGTGGACGATGATCGGCGCGCCGGCGTAGGAACGGACCCACTCCAGGCCAGGCTGGTCAAACCAGTCTGCATAGGCGAGGGTGTCCGCAATGGCAATGGGTTTGCGCTTTTCTATCATCTGGCGCAAATTAGGCAACTCCCCCACTTTGAAACGGAGCGAGGTGATCTTCTTCTCATCAAAACCATACTGAGCATAGCCGCGCCAACGGACAGGATGAGCAATCTCGCCGTCAATCAACATGATGCTGACAGCCTCGTTGGGCACAATCCGGCTGACCTGATCAAGAATATGATCCAGCACCTGATCGAGGTCCAGGGTAGCCGTGAGCACTGCGGTCGACTCTGCCAGTGCAGCAGCAAAGTCGCGCTCCTGGCGAAGTCGCTTCTCCGAACTTCGCAAAGAAGCCGCCATCTTATTGAAAGCGTCCGTCAGAAACCCGATCTCATCATCACGCCGTATGGGCACCGAGATATTCAAATCGCCAGCGTCAGCCTGACGCACCCCTTCCAGAAGCTGGTTGAGTGGCTGCATCAGGTTGGAGCGGAAGAACAACGGGAATACCAACAAGATAAACACACTCCCCAGCACCATAGCGTAAACCATCCCCTTGCTGTCAGCCAGAACAGCCTGGCTCATTTCGGCAAGGCTGAAGCCGATTTCATATTCATAGTCCCCTTCAACAACTATATACCCCGCATATTGATGATAACTCCCCAAAGGATGCTTCCCATAACGCAACTGAACCGGAATACTGCGGTTCGCCACGTATAGAACTTCTTCAACGTAGTACCCTCCCCAGCTTCCTTTTAAAGGCAATTCCCCCCGGAGATGCAATTTTCGTTCCTCGAGCAAAGCGCGTGGATCAAAGTCGGGCGACCGGGCATAGAGCAGATGATACTCTTGCAGATCGTCGGGCAGCTGCCCCGTTCGGTCGCGCGGCCAGGCAATCACATAAGCCGGCGAAATCGGCAAAGCTGTCGGATCGATGGATTGGATTGACCTCCGAATGCTCTTGACCTCCGCCACGCGCTGTTGATCAACCTGCTCGGTGGCAAGTTGAACATCAGAGAGACCAACCGCCCCCAAAATCACCAACAACGTCACCAGTGAGATGCCGGTAAGGCGAACGACAAGATTCGGATGTTGGGGAGAAATTTCGAAGACCGTATAGGTGATCGCCACCACCATCACGAGCATCGAAAAGCCAATCGCATAAGCATCCACAGGCGGCTTGATGACGTCAAGCGCGCCGAGCCCGGAGGCAACCCCCTGGATAAGCCCGGTCGACAACGCCAATGAATAGTTGCGCAGCGCCCGCGTAGAACGTCCCTGAGGCTGGCAAAACGCCAACCAGATTGTCCTCCAGCCGCCGCTCCCCATCGTCGAGCGCTGTAAAGCAATCGTGCGACGGACGAGGACGATGAGAGCGGTGAAAAATGCCAGTGGGTTCAACAACCAGTAAACCGGCAAAACCTGCAGGGTGTACAACTGATGAGCAAGCGCCTGATAAACAAAATACAGACTGTATCCCAGGGAGAACAGACTTACACACCCCGCGAAGACTTCAACCAGACGAGCCTCCACCGAGCGATCTGGCTCAGGAAAACCATAAGCGAACTTGATCGAGGCCGCCATGCTGAGAATCGCGAAGGCGTCCGTTAGCGGCAACAAAGCGATCCCCTGAGGTATCATCGAATTGAAAAACAGACTAGCCATACCCAGAGGGATGCTAGTCAGCGCGGCGATTGCCCACCAGAGAGCCGCCGATTTCTCCTTGATACGCCAAGCGTAGCAAGCCACCGCGGCTGTGACAATAAAAAGAGGGATGGCGACAAAAGAATAGGGGCTTAGATCAAACTGTGGGGGATCCATACGCAGCCTCGAACAAGTTTATTGTACCCCAAACAAATGCCGTATCCCCCCAACGGGGTCGTGCGTTTCAAGATAAACCTCTGGAGCGAAATCGCCTGGGCGGGCACTGCCCCAACGACACGTTGCTCGACGAGCGCGCCCACAACTTCGCTCGCGAATACAACCTCTCCTGGTGCCGTCTACCGGGCGCTGGGCAGGATCAGCCTACCCCTGCTGGCCCCACGCGCCCTACGGGCGCGCGCTCACGCCTTCACAAAACACAGCGACCTCCTCGTCATCAACCCCATCCTTCATTAAAGAACACCTCCCCCGTCCAGTATGGGTCATCCCTCCAGGATCACGAGCATATGGTGTACTATGATATCTACGGAGTCAGCACACACGTTCTGACAGCCACGCCTTTCGACACACTCGCCCGACCGCCAGAATTCAGGGGTAGATCCCCAACGAATTAAGCACCTGCCTCGCGTTGGCGATCAAGTCCTCATCGTCGCTGACCTCAAGCACCTGCTGAAAATCCTGAATCCCCCGAGCAGCGTAGCCCCGGCGGAAGTATGCCACGCCTCGATTGTAATAGGAGCGCCCCAATTCGACCTCCAGGCGGATAGCCTCGCCAAAGTCGGCAATCGCGTCATCATACTTCGCTTGCAGCATGTTGGCGTTCGCCCGGAAATAGTACGCATAGCCGTGATCTGGCTGCTTCTCAATCGCCCGACTGAAGGCTTCAATCGCAGCGACGTAC
This sequence comes from Anaerolineales bacterium, assembly GCA_015485245.1. GTDB lineage: Bacteria > Chloroflexota > Anaerolineae > Anaerolineales > UBA11858 > J130. The sequence goes on from WFTY01000391.1 coordinate 4,160, forward strand.
TTCTCCTGGAAATAATACGTCAGCCCAACGGCGTAATCCGCCTGGGCATATTCCGGGTACTGTTCCAGCACATGCTCCCAATCACCACGCGCGGCATCGTAGTCTTCCATCTGAAAATAAGCCCAGCCGCGCTGATCGTAGGCGTCCAGAAAAGTTTCATCCAGCGCGATCACCTGGGTGAAATCGGCCACAGCTTTAGCATACGCGCCAAGGTTGTAATACGCCAGCCCACGATTGTAAAACACCCGTGCGTTCTCCAGGTCACCCTCCAGGTACACAGTGAGATCGTCCACCGCGGCCTGGTATTCCTTCAGGTTCAACAACACACCGCCTCGCTCCAACCGCGCCACGGCGAAATCCGGTTGCAACGCTAACGCCTGGTCCAGATAGTCGCGTGCCGCTTCCAGGTTTTCCAGGCGAAGGTGCGAGAGCGCCAACATATAGTAGGCTTGCGCGTCTTCGGCATCCAACTCGACAGCCTGGAGGTATTCGAAAATCGCTTCCTGATAGCGCTCTGCCAGGAAGAAAGCATCGCCCAGGCGCTTGCGCGCGACCTGATTCTCCGCATCCAGCGTCAACACCTCTTGAAAACTGAGGATCGCTGCATCCGCATCGCCAAGTTGCAGCGCCGCCATCCCGCGGTTGAAATACGCATCCTGGTACGCCGCGTCGCGCCTCACAGCCTGGTAGTAGGTTTCCATAGCCTGCGCGTAGTTTTCCTGCTGAAAGTAAATATCGCCCATCGCTTTGTAGACCTGGGCGTTATCAGGCGCAACCTTCAATATCGCCTGGTAATCCGCCAAAGCACCTTCGCTATCTCCCAACGCCTGATACGCCAGCGCCCGGTCGGCCAGCACATCGAGGTTATCCGGCTGCTCCGCCAGCACTTGACTCCAATCCGCGATGGCGTTTTCATAATCCTCCATCTGAAAATAGGAAACCCCGCGCGCAAAATAGAGCGTCATCGACGCGTCTCCCGCGGCAACCACCTGGTTGAAATCCGACACTGCCTGCGCATAATGCTCCAGTTTATAGAATACCTGCGCCCGCAGGTTGTAAGCGGCGGTCCGTTCCGGGGCGCTGGCGATCACCCGATTGAGGTCATCCAGCGCGGCCAGCACGCTCCCCTCGCCATATGCCAGGTAAGCCCGCAGGAGCAACGCATCCACATAGGCAGGGTCAAGCTCAATCGCCCGATCCAGGTCGGCCCTGGCCCGCTCGCCAGGGTCAGCAGGGGACACGTCGCCCCCGCGCTCATCCTGAAGCATCTCCACCAGTGCAGTAGCTCCATCGGTGAGGTTCACCGCGGCATCCGTTGCCAGAAAATCACTCAACGGCAAACCTGCTTGCGGCTCAATCAAAGCCCCCAATTGCAGATCGCCCTGCGCCCCGCTTTGCGCCTGTGCCAGTTGCTCAGCCATCGTCAGATACGCCAAAGCGCGCTGATAGTAAGCTTCCACGCGTTCGGGTTGATGCTCAATCACATAGTTGAAGGCCATTATGGCGCTCCCCGGCTGTCCTGCCAGGGCAAAGATTTTCCCCAGCTCGAAATAAGCCTCCACATAGCCAGGGTTCTGTTGAATCGCCTGACTGAACGCGCCAAAACCCAACCAGCTTAATGCCTCAAAAGGCAGCACGTTTGCAGTACCTGAA
>WFTY01000392.1 GCA_015485245.1 Anaerolineales bacterium
CTCTACTTTGAGAAACACCGCCCGCTTGCGACGGCAAAGCTCATCCACCTCAGGCCACAACGCTTCCCACCCCTCCCCCAGCGGCCCTTTGGGGATATAGGCCACACTGAACCCCAGCGGCAGACGGCGAAAGAGCACCTGCGCGCCGACCTGGCCGACGACCACCCGGACAGGTTCCCAGCCAAAATTCGATTTCAGCCTCCCCCAGGCGGAAGTCTGCAACAAATGAGCGCCGGGATGCTGCGCCAGGAAATCATCCCACTGAGAGGCAGTTAACTCCAACATATCAAATCAGCGAGGTCAAATCCGGAGGTGGGGTTTCACGCACCGACGCGCCGGGGATGAGCACGTCCAGGCGCTTGAGGATGGCCTGCGGCTCGCCCTGGCGCGCCAGGTGGATGAGTTCATCCACGGCGTTGTACAGAGCGTCGCCGCTGAGGATATCTTCGTCCGAGAGCAAAAGCACGTCAGGGTGGCTGGTTGGCTCCAGCGTCGTCCAGCGATCCCACAATTCTTCGCTCAACTTCTCCCCGGGGCGAATGCCGGTAAAGACGATCTCGATATCTTTCCCCGGCTCGAGGCCCGAAAGACGAATGACGTCCTCGGCCAGGTCGAGGATCTTGATCTGCTCCCCCATGCGCAGCACAAAGACCTCGCCGCCTTTCCCCATCGCGCCGGCCTGCAACACCAGGTGGACGGCCTCGGGGATGGTCATAAAGTAGCGCTCCATCTCTGGATGGGTGACGGTAACCGGGCCGCCGGCTTTGATCTGTCGCTGAAAGCGCGGCACCACGCTGCCGCGGCTGCCCAGCACATTGCCAAAGCGCACCGCCACAAAAGCGCGCCCGGAAACATGGGCGGCATCCAGCACCAGCAGCTCAGCCAGACGTTTGGTCGCCCCCATCACACTGGTGGGACGAATGGCCTTATCCGAGGAGATCATCACCAGGCGCTCAACCCCATAGCTGACCGCCAGCTCCACCACATTGCGCGTGCCCAGAATGTTGTTGGTGATCGCCTCCTCAACGTTGGCCTCCATCAGCGGGACGTGTTTGTGCGCTGCAGCATGGAAGACCACCTGAGGCGCATGGTTCTCATAAACACTGGTCATCCGGTCGCGGTCGCGGATATCCGCGATGACCGGGTGCAGGGGCAAATCGGGGAAATCCTCGCGCAGATCGAGAAACGCGCGAAAAATGCTGTTCTCTCCATGCCCGAGGAGCACCAGCGCCGAGGGGCGCCAGCGGGCTATCTGTCGGCACAGCTCCGTGCCGATCGAGCCGCCCGCGCCGGTGACCAGCACCCGCTGCCCGGCGATGACCTTGCCAATGCGCCGGTCATCGGTCACTGCCGAGGCGCGGCGCAAGAGATCGTTGATATTCACCTCGCGCAGACGGCTGACGCTCACCCGCCCGCCGATCAACTCATAAATCCCCGGCATGGTGCGAAAGGAAACTTTCGCCTGCTGACAGCTTTCGGCGACTTTGCGGACGATATCCCCCGGCGCCGTCGGAATGGCGATAATTACTTCCTGGATGTTGCGCGTCTTAATCACTTTGGGTAAATCTGCCAGCGCGCCGACCACCGGTACACCGTGAATCTGACTGCCCCGCTTGCTGGGATCGTCATCCAGAAAACAGATCGGCTTCAGGTCAAGTTGCGGGTTTTTCTGAATCTCGCGCACCACCAGGGCGCCGGCGTCTCCAGCGCCCACCACCAGCAACCGCCGCCCCTGCCCCTGACTCTTGCCGTTGCCGCTGCGCGTATCAGCGATCAGACGGGAGGCGAAGCGCAGCCCCCCCACCATAAAGATCGAGAGCAACCAGTCAATCACCACCGTGGCCCGCGGAAAGCCGATGTATCCGGGCCGACTGGACTGATAGGAAACCATCACTACAATCGCCCCTGCCAGTCCCACCGAGGCCGCCGAGGCCGCCGCGATGATGAGCAGCAATTCGCGTGTGCTGGCGTAAGCCCACAGACGGCGGTACAACCCGAAGAAGTAATACACCACCGGCTTGATGAGCAACGCCAGCGCCGCCATGCGCAACGCCTGGGGAAGATAGTAGCTGAACAATGGCCCCAGTTCCAGGCGCAGGGCAAAACTCCCCAGCACCGAGATCACGATCAACAGCACATCGCCGATCAGCAAAGCGCGGTTGCGCACCGGGGCCACCAACAAGATGGCGCGAAGACGGGCAAGCAGTTTTTGACGGGTCACGCGCGCATCCATTCCACGGTGTTTTTCAAACCGGATTCAAGATCAATCTGGGGATGGAAACCAAAAACCTGCGCGGCGCGGCGCGGGCTGCCAATAGAGCGATAAATATCCCCAGGGCGCGGGTCGTCAAAGCGCGGGGCAGGCGCTTCGGGGAGGATGCTTTTCAGCGTGTTCACCAGGTCCAGAATGGTGATCTCGCGGCCGGAACATATGTTAAACACGCCCCCCGCTGCTTCAGGGCTGGCCGCAGCCATCAGGTTGGCGCGAGCGACATCCCCGACATAAATGAAATCGCGACTTTGCAGGCCATCGCCGTAGATCACCGGCGTTTTCCCCTCCAGCATGCGACGGATAAAAATGGGGATGGCGGCCGCGTAATCCGACTCCGGCGACTGACGCGGGCCATAGACGTTGAAATAGCGCAACGCCGTCACACCCATCTCGCCGGTACGCGTGTACAAATCGGCATAGATTTCATCCACTCGTTTGGAGGCCGCGTAAGGAGAAAGCGACATGGTCGGCAGGTCTTCGGTCAAGGGGAATTCCTCCGCCTCACCATAGACCGCCGCGCTGGAGGCCAGCACTACCCGGCGCACCCCGGCCTGCCGCGCCGATTCTAACAACGCGACCGTCCCCTGCACGTTGATTGCGAAGCAGGTGAGCGGGTCTTCCACAGATTGCGGCACAGAGACGAAGGCCGCCTGGTGATAGATCACCGTCACATCCTCCACCGCGCGCGCCACCGCTGCGGGATCGCGCAGATCCCCTGCGATGATTTCCACTTCTCCAATGAACGCAGCCAGGTTCTCCCGTTTGCCGGTAGAGAAATTATCCAGCACGCGCACGCGCTGGCCGCGCCCCACCAGGGCAGCGACGATGTGCGAGCCAATAAACCCCGCCCCACCTGTCACCAATGCTCGTCCCATTTATTGTCCTTTCATCCCCAAGATCGTCGCCGGCGTGCGCAACAGAATTAAAAAGTCAAGCATCAGGCTGCGATGTTTAATGTAATAGAGATCATACTCCAGCTTTTGGGCGGTATCCTCCTCGTTGGAGGCATAACCAAAGTTGACCTGCGCCCAGCCGGTGATGCCCGGTTTAACAAGCAGCCGCGCTCGATAGAACGGAATACGGCGGGTGAAGTGTTCCACCCATTGGGGACGCTCCGACCGCGGCCCTACCAGACTCATATCGCCGCGCAGCACGTTGATGAATTGAGGCAGTTCGTCGAGGTGAGTGCGGCGCAGAAAGCGGCCGCTGCGCGTCGCCCGGTCATCGTCCTCGGTCGCCAGCACCGGCTTGCCGTCCGCCTCGGCATCCTTACGCATGGTGCGGAACTTGATGATGCGGTACACCTGCGCTCCCTTCCCCAAACGCTCCTGAAGGTAGAATATCGGCAGCCCGTCATCCAGAATGATTGCCAACGCGATAAAGGGGAAAAAGAGGCCAAAGATCAAGAATCCCCCCAGCCCACCGAGGACATCCACCAAGCGTTTGAGCACGTCATAAAAGCCGCTGATACGGAACTCATCCACGAAGGAGCGCAGAATCCAATCAGCCTCCAGGATTTTGATCGGCACGCGGCCGGTAAGCTCTTCGTAGGCCACCGGCATGCGCGTGACTTCCACGCCGCGCTCCTGGGCGTCAAGGATAGTCTGAAAGGTTTTGCCCTTCATCGCCCCGGAGATCGCGACGATGATATCGCTGATTTGCTCCTGCTCGATCAGATCCAACAACCGTTCACTATTGGCGATGACCTCATGGCCCTCCACCTTGCACCCCAACAACTCGGGGTTGTCATCAATCAGCCCCACCAGCTCAAAGGGAGGCGGCGAGAGACTGTTAAAGACCTCCAGGATCGTCTTGCCGGCGCGCCCGGCGCCAATGACCAGCACGCGTCGCAAAAACTGCGGAGCGGTAAACACCCTCAAATACACCAGACGCCAGAACAACGTAAACAGCGAGACGATCCCTAAAAACGCGGCCACACCGCGACGGGGGAGCGGATTCTCGGAGGCGAAATAGACGAACAAATAGAGCACCAGCCCCGCCAGCGAGGCCTGCAACACGCCGCGCACCACCCGCCGGCGATCCGCCGCGCGATGGACGTCGTACAACTCGGCCATCAAGACCAGCCAGATCAGCGGGAGCAGGTAAAACCACGAAGCCACGCGCTCACGCAAAAACGCCAGCGAGAGTCCCAGCCATTCCTCGCTCAGTCCCCACACCACCAACGCTGTCAGCATGGCAACCCCGCCGACGATGAGATCCCCCACAATCAACAG
>WFTY01000393.1 GCA_015485245.1 Anaerolineales bacterium
AACGGCACGGCCAGTTGCAACACCTCGATTAGCAAAACGGCGCGCGGCATCGGCAGCCCCTGCGCGCCGTCTGCGCGCCGTTTCCAATGCCAGCGCCCCCACCCCAGGGTGAACAGCATCGCGGGAAAGACGGCCAGGGAGATCAGGCACCCTGGGCCAGGGAAGAAATTACTGAAATTGTAGGCGCTGTACACCCCGCTGAGCAGAAGCAACAACGCCAGACACGGCCAAAACACCCGCCGGAAGCCTTGCTCCTCCCGCCAGCGCAAATAGACATCCACCGCCACCGGCCCGGTGAGCAGCACCACGGCCAGGGGGATGAGGATGAGCTGGAAAATCAGTTGCAGGTCGCCCATGGCGTCCTCCCTCCTGTTACCTTATCGCCGGCAGGTGACGCTGCCTCGAACCAGAGGTCCCGGTTACGGGTACGCGCCGTATGGTTCACCTTCCGGCCCCAGGATGATAAACTGTGCCCCGTCGTATTCCAGCGTGGGGGCAGGGGTATCCGGCGGGAAATCGGCGCTGCGGTAAACCTGGCGGCACCACAGGCCCAGGCGATCGCACTCGAACAGGCTGTAATTGACATCCAGCAGAACGGGATGTTCGGCCAGATAGACCGTCCTCCCCCCAGCGCGGCGATGGCCGCGCGGGATGGTGGGGGAGACGATGGCGACGAAACCAACCACGAGGAAAATGACGGCGATCAGCAATGCGGTGCCCCCCTGGATGGCGGGCGTTTTCCAATCCTCGCGGCGGATGAGGGCCGCGGCCAGCCGCCCCAACAAGACCAACGCGGCCACCATCCCCCCAACGGCCAGCAGCGGCGCGCTCCAATCGAAGAACACCAGCAGCCAGTAAATGCCGGGGGCATGGCCGAAAACGAAGGCCGGTTTCCACCACAGACCCAACGCAGCGTACACAATCGCTGCAGTCATCCAGATTCTTATGGCTTTCATGGCATGATACCTGCTCTCCGCGAGTGTGCTCAAAGCAGAACAACTGCGAGCCGTTGTCCTACTCATTCGGCGTTGGGGTGAACTCCGCCCCTGGGGTGGGTGTGGAGGTCGGCCAGGGCGTGCGGGTCGGCCTGGGTGTGGGGGTGATGGTCAGCGCGGGGAATTCGTACCCGCCGCCTGCTTTCTCCTCGATCAGCGCGCCGCCCGCCCAATCTCCGTACCACATGATCTCATCGATCAAAGCGATCGCTTTCTCGTGATCCGGCTTGAGCGCCAGCGCCGCGGCGAGTTCCTCCAGGGCGCGCTGCAACGCCCCCGGGGAGTCGAAGTCCGCCCGCTCGTCTTCCATGCCAGCGCCGTAAGACGTGTATCCCAGCCAGAGCAGTTCCGCGTAGCCGAAATGCCAGTCGGCATCGCGCGAATCCAGAGTGACGGCTTTATCGTAGGCCTCGACGGCTTGCCGGTAGAGCGCATAGGCGCCGTCATCGGAGCGCAGCCAGTTACGCACGCGGATGACGCGCTTGTAAGCCAGGCCGAGAATGCCCCACATTTCGCCGTCTTTGGGATACTTCTCCACGTTTTGCTGCGCATCGGCGATTTTCTGCCAGTAAGGCGGGGAGACGAACAGCAGGCGGATGTTATCCTCGGCAGTCGGTTCCAGGTCTTCGAAATGCCAGCGCACCTGACGACCATCCAGGGCCGCGCCGGGGGTGGTGCCGCCATAACCGGCGTGGCCGCTAAGCAACACGTTCCCCGGCGTGGCCTCATACGGCATTTCGACGATAATATCCGCCGAGCCGATGGTGCCCTTCCAGCCGGCGCCGGTTTCCAGCACATACCCCAGGACGAAATAGGGTTCATAGCCAAACGTCCGCTGGGTGTAAGTCACCTCCAGGATGACCTCCTCCCCCGGGGGGAAGGTGACATCGAACCCGGCCCAGGGCAGGGGCGTGTTGTCGCAATCCTGGCGCGGCTCGCCTTCCAGGCGGGTGGTGGGGGTCTCCTGCCCGTCGACGAAAACACGCAGGTCTTCGATCTCCGGGCAATTGAAGTAGCCGTCGGAGCGGCCATCCCAAAAAGAAAGCGGGAAGCGCGCCTGCATGTGTTCTTCCGCGCTCCCCAGATTGCGCATGTGGAACACGGCTTCCACGCGCGCCGACTCGCCGTCAGCGGCCAGTTTCATGGTCACCGTTTCAGCCTCCATGCGCACCTGGGTGATCTCCTCACCGGGCAACAGAGAAGCGCCGGGCGGCGCTTCCGGCGGGGCGGCGTCGGCCACCGCGGGCGTGGCCGGGGAGAGCAGCAGTGCGGAGATAATCAACAGCAAGGTGGTGAAAATGAGTTTTTTGTGTTGCATACGTCCATCCTTTTCCATCATCCTGGTGGCGCCGAAGCGCACTCCTGCAGATCGAGGCGGGACTGCCGGCAGTTATTCTGACGAGGGAGAGGGATCTGCGGGGATGGTGAACTCGCTGCCTTCATAGCATCCATAGAAAGCGGTGATGGGCACACCGGTCATCGCTTCGACCTCGGAGACGAGGGTGGTTGTGTCATCGTCACCCCAACGATCGGCGGAGGCGACGATATAGCCCTCCCAGTAGCCGCCGCTGCGGTCCACAACGGGCACATCGCCGTCCACAACAACCTGATGCTGACCTTCCCCATTGAGAATGATTTGCTCGATGATGACGCCCTCGGCAGGGTGAATACGCCAGACGGTGGGTTGATAAGCAGAGAGCACGAGAATCAAAGGCGCGCCTTCGCGCTCAACGTAGATGTTGGCGACGCCGTACCGCTGCCCTGTCTGATAGATGCCGATGACGTGCACCTGAGAGGCCGGCGGGTCGGGGTTGAAATAGGTGGAAAGCCTGCCCTCGGTACAATGGGCGAGGTTCTCGGCGGAGGTGGTGCGTGCCATCTCTTCCGCGTAAGGTTGCACCATCACCGTCTCGCCATCGTAATCCCAAATGGAGATGACGTAGTTATCGATCACCCGACCGCCGCTGTTGCTCCCCAGCGCGAACAGGCCCAGGTCACGGCCATTTTTCACCACCCGATATTCGATCCGCAGTTCGCCCGGCGATTCGCAATCCGTCCTCCCCGGACAGCGGGTATCCTCCAAAATCTGCACGAAGGTGATCTTCAGCCCTTCCGAGGCGATGCGCGCGGTTTGTCCCTCTTCCAGGCGGAAGGGAAGCCCCATTTTCGCATCGAAGACTTTCTCGTCCGAGGAGACAATCTCCAGGGTGGGAAAGGGCGAGGCGGTTGGTATGGGATGCTCAGCAGGGGTGGGAAAGGGTGAGGCGGTTGGCGTAGGATGTTCAGCAGGGATTGGAGAGGACGCGTTGCCCGCGCAGGCCGCCGCCGTCAGCATGATGAACAACGAAGCAAAAGCAAAGATGGATTTCTTACAAAACATCATCGCGCCTCGAGCGGTAACGCACTTTGGGACGTGCCGGGCCGCGCACGTCTACGAGCCCGGGCAGGCCGTCCTCGTCGGAGACGAAAAGCCAGTTCCCGGCGACGGCCAGCGCGCTGATCTGCCAGGCATCCTGCGCCAGCGAGGTCAGATGCTGCAGTCGCTCGGGGTCGGTCAGGGGGAAGGCGGGCGTCCAACCCATCCGGGACGCGGAACCCAGCCTGCGCCAGCTTTGCCAGGTTGAGCGCCTTGCCGCCGACCGCCTCATGCGTGACGTAGGGCGAATCCAGCGGCAAGAAAATTGAAGGCAGAGGCTCGGGGATGACCATAATTCCAGTATACCCCAGAGTTTAGCCGATTTGCCTGAAAGCAGGTTTAGCCATCCGGCAGTTTCAGCAGCCAAAAGTGTCAGGTGGGTAGAAAACAGGTTATGATACATCTGTAGCCCGGAGGAAAACCATGAAACGCAAACAGGTTATCTTGATGTTGCTGGCTGTTTTTTTGATCGCGGGGTGCTCTGG
>WFTY01000394.1 GCA_015485245.1 Anaerolineales bacterium
CCACCAAAGAGCACTATGGCTGGCCGCTCGTACCGGCGTTTTTTATCCCGCCGGAGGTCAAAGCCCACTTCAAGAAGATCGCCCAGGCTGGAGCCGCAGCGCAAAAAGCCTGGAAGGCGCGCCTGGAAGCTTATCGCCAGGCGCATCCTGAGGCCGCCGCCAACTGGGATCGCTTCGTGCGCGGTGAGCTCTCCCCAGGCTGGCAAACAACGCTGCCCGATTTCAGCGAGGCAGACCCGCTGGCGACGCGAGCCGCTTCCGGCAAAGTGCTGGACGCTCTCGTCCCGGCCATCCCCACGCTGATTGGCGGCTCCGCCGACCTGAGCGGCAGCAACAAAACCAAAGCCGGGGATTCCCGCCCCATCCAACGCGGCGACTACGGCGGCAACTACATCCACTACGGCATTCGCGAACACGGCATGGGGGCCATCATGAACGGCCTGGCCCTGCACGGGCTGCGCCCTTACGGCGGCACTTTTCTGGTGTTCGCCGACTATATGCGCGGGGCGGTCCGCCTGGCCGCGCTGATGGGCCTGCCGGTGATCTACGTCTTCACACATGACAGCATCGGCCTGGGCGAGGACGGCCCTACCCACCAACCGGTGGAGCACCTGACAACCCTGCGAACGCTCCCCAACCTGGTGACGCTGCGCCCGGCCGACGGCAACGAGACCGCCAAAGCCTGGCAGATCGCCCTGGAACGCACCGCGGGGCCGACTGCTCTGGTGCTCACCCGGCAAAAGCTACCCCAAATCACGCCCGCCGACAACCCCGCCGACCAAGGCGCCTACGTACTCTCCGATCCAGCCTGGATGTCCCCGGAGGTAGTGCTGATCGCCACCGGCTCCGAGGTGCATCTGGCGCTGGAGGCCAAATCCCTGCTGGCCGACCAGGGCGTGGCCGCGCGGGTGGTTTCCATGCCCAGCTGGGAGCTTTTCGACGCCCAACCAGAAGAATATCGCCAAAGCGTGCTCCCGCCGGAATTGCCCCGTCTGGCAGTTGAAACCGGCTCCACCCTGGCCTGGGCGCGTTATGTGGGCGAGGGCGGCGCGGTGATCGGCATAGATCGCTTCGGCGCCTCCGCACCGTATCAGACGATTTACCGAGAATACGGCTTCACCGCGGAGAACATCGCCGCGCAGGCTTTGAAATTGCTTCGACAACCATGAATCTAAAAGAAGCAGCCGCCCGCGAGGCGCTCAACCACGTGCGCGATGGCATGACGCTGGGGCTGGGCTCCGGCTCCACCACGGCAATCTTTGTGGATCTGTTAGGCAAGCGCCTGGCCGCCGGACAACTGCATCATATCCAGGGCGTACCCACCTCCGAGGGCACAGCGGCCCAGGCCCGTCGGCTGGGAATCCCGCTGACCACGCTCAGCCAACACCCTCGCCTGGACCTGGCGGTGGACGGCGCCGACGAAGTCGACCCCCACCTGGACTTAATCAAAGGATTGGGACGCGCCCACTTGCGCGAGAAAATCATCGCTGTGCACGCGGCGCGCTTCATCGTGATTGTGGATGAGAGCAAGCTGGTCGCTTGCCTGGGGACGCGCGGGCCGCTGCCGGTGGAGATCCTGCCCTTTGAATATCAGGCCCACCTCGCCTGGCTAAACACCCTGGGCTGCCGGGCAGAACTCTGGAGCGAGGCGGACGGCTCCCCGGCGCGCACCGATAACGGCAACTTCCTGGCGCGCTGCTGGTTCAAGGACGGCATCTCGCAACCCGCGGAGCTGGCGCGCGCCCTGGAAGCGCGGCCGGGGATCATCGAACACGGTCTCTTCCTCGGCCTGACCGACGCGGTCATCGTCGCCGGGGAAAACGGCGTGCGCACCCTGCACCGCCAAGGAGAAAACCCATGAATGTCAAGCTGGCACCTTCGATTTTGACCGCTGATTTCACCCGCCTGGGCGAGCAAGTGCGCGCTGCTCTGGTAGCCGGGGCGGAATACCTGCACATTGACGTGATGGACGGACACTTCGTCCCCAACCTGACGATCGGCCCCCTGCTGGTACGGGCGCTCAAGCCGTTGACCCGCGAACTCAACGTCGTGATGGACGTCCATCTGATGATTGAGCGGCCAGAACAACTGCTTCCCGCCTTTATCGCAGCCGGCGCCGACCTGGTCAGCGTGCACGTGGAAACCTGCCCGCACCTGCACCGCACGGTGCAACAAATCCGGGAAACCGGGGCACGCCCCAGCGTGGCCCTTAACCCGGCCACACCGTTGAGCGCGGTGGAAGAAATCTTGCCGGAGGTCGATCAGGTGCTTATCATGTCGGTCAACCCCGGCTTTGGCGGGCAGAAATACATCCCCAGCAGCACAGAAAGAATCGCCCGCCTGCGCCGCATGCTGGACGAGCGCGGCCTGACGCAGATCGACATCGAAGTGGATGGCGGGATTAAAGCGCACAACGCTCGCCAAGTCGTCGAGGCAGGGGCCAACGTGCTGGTGGCCGGCTCAGCAGTATTTAACGAGCGCGCCAGCATTAAAGAGAACATCCACGCCCTGCGCACCGCGCTGGGGTGACTTCAGGCGGCATAGAAAACGCCATAAGAAAATAGATCCAACAAGCGTTTAACCCCTCACCCATTACTTGTTCCCTCTCCGCCTGGATAGGGGTATAATGATCTACCATGCATACCAAACATTCCCCTTAGAGCCCGCGCCCTAAGGGGTTCTACATGAATCCCGCAATACGACGAAGCGATTGGAGAGACAATCCTATGAGCAAAGAGAACAAAGTCCGTGTGGCCATCATCGGCGTTGGCAACTGCGCCGCCTCCCTGGTGCAAGGGGTGGAATATTACAAAGACGCCCCCGACGACATGGAAATTCCCGGCTTGATGCACGCCAGCCTGGGAGGCTACCATATCCGCGATATTGAATTCACCGCCGCCTTCGACGTGGTCGCGGGCAAGGTGGGCGCAGACCTGAGCGAAGCTATTTGGGCTTATCCCAACAACACCATCAAATTCGCCGAAGTGCCCCACCTGGGCGTAAAAGTCTACCGCGGCATGACCCATGACGGCCTGGGCAAATACCTGGGCAGCAAGGTCGAAAAAGCCGAAGGCCCCACCGATGACATCGTCAGCATCCTCAAAGAAACACAAACCGACGTGGTAATCAACTTCCTGCCCGTCGGCTCGGAGATGGCAACCAAGTGGTACGTCGAGCAGGTGCTGGAAGCGGGCTGCGCCTTCGTCAACGGCATCCCGGTGTTCATCGCCACTTCGGAATACTGGAGCAAACGCTTCGTCGACCGCGGCCTGCCGCTGATCGGCGACGATATCAAGAGCCAGGTAGGAGCGACGATCGTGCACCGCGTACTCGCCAACCTGTTCAAAGATCGCGGCATCCATCTCGATCGCACCTTCCAGCTCAACTTTGGCGGCAACATGGATTTCTACAACATGCTTGACCGCGACCGCCTGGAATCGAAGAAGATATCCAAGACGCAGGCCGTCACCAGCCAGCTTCCCTACGATCTGGGCGAAGGCAACGTGCACGTCGGGCCGAGCGATTACGTCCCCTGGCTGACCGACCGCAAATGGGCCAACATCCGCCTGGAGGGGCGCGCCTTTGGCGATGTGCCGCTAAACATCGAGCTGAAGCTGGAAGTATGGGATTCGCCCAACTCCGCCGGCGTGATGATCGACGCGATACGCTGTGCCAAGCTGGGCCTCGACCGCGGCCTGGCGGGCCCGTTGATCGCTCCCTCCTCATATTTTATGAAATCCCCCCCGCAGCAATTCACCGACGACATCGCCCGTCAGAAGGTGGAAGCCTTCATTGCCGGCGAAGAATAACGCAACCCAACCAGCAACGAAAAACAAACCGGCTGAGAACTCATCTTGCTCTCAGCCGGTTTGTCTATTTCTATCCGAGTACACTGGCATCAGGATTCTGCGTTAGAGGGGCAACGCCTGAGCGCCTCCACCAGTTGCTGCACGCGGATTGGCTTGCTGACGTAATCATCCATCCCCGCTTCCAGGTAGCGTTCACGGTCGCCATCCAGAGCATGGGCGGTCATGGCGATGATGCGGGGGCACTCATCATCGGAATACTCTTCCCGTAACCGGCGCGTGGTTTCCACGCCATCCATCTCCGGCATCTGGACATCCATCAAAACTACATCGTACCTGCGACGGCGCAGGGCGTCCAACACCTCCAGACCATTAGAGACCACATCGGGATGATAGCCAAGCTTCTCCAAAATACGCGTGGCGACTTTTTGATTAATCACGTTATCCTCAGCCAGCAATATCTGCAAGGGATGCTGCTCGGCCAGATGAACATCAAATACCGGCTCACGATCGCGCACCCGTCTGGGCGTCGCTGCGCGCGTACGTGAATGGGCCTCAACCACCTGGATGATGGTATCCAGCAGCAACGAGGGCTTGATCGGCTTGTTCAGCCGGGCAGCGAACTGCACACCCGGAGGGATGGTCTCCCACCCCCCCAGCGAGGTCAGCAAAATCAACGGCGGGGCATCCTCCCCTTGCAATTTGCGAATTTCTTGCGCCAGCATCGCTCCGTCCATTTCCGGCATCTGCATATCCACGATGGCGAAATCAAACCGCTCGCCGCTGCGAATCCACGCCAGGGCCTCCTGCCCGCTGACGGCAGCCCGCGGCTCTAACCCCCACGATTTGGCCTGCCGAATCAAAATCAGCCGGTTGGTGGCGTTATCATCCACAATCAACACACGGCGACCTTCCAGGTGAAAATCGGACGCCACCACCTTGTGATCCATATCGTCGGGGGCCTTCTCCACCATCACCGTGAAATGAAAAGTGCTCCCCTTCCCCGCCTCGCTCTCGGCCCAAATCTCTCCATCCATCAGGCGCACCAGTTGGGCGCTGATCGCCAGTCCCAGGCCGGTGCCCCCATATTTGCGCGTGGTGGACGAATCCACCTGCGAAAAGCTCTGGAAAAGGCGATCCATGCGATCGGGCGGGATGCCAATACCCGTATCCCGCACACGGAAGTGCAGCAAAAATTCGTTCTTTCCCAGCCGCTCGCTCGACACACTGACGACGACTTCGCCTTGCTCGGTGAACTTAACCGCGTTGCTTAACAAATTCGCCAGAACCTGGCGCAAGCGAGTTGCATCGCCAACGACCACAGCGGGGACGTTGTTCTCCACCAGATAGGCGATCTCCAGGCCCTTTTCCGCAGCGCGAGCGACCACCAAATCAAGCGCAGATTCAATCAATTCATGCAGGCTGAAGGGATGCTTCTCCAGCACCATCTTGCCCGCTTCGATCTTGGAAAAATCCAAAATATCATTGATGATGGCAAGCAGCGCGTCGCCGCTGTTGCGAACAGCAAGCACATACTCGCGCTGCTCATCAGTAAGCGGTGTATCCAGCAGCAAGCCAGTCATGCCAATCACCGCGTTCAGCGGCGTGCGAATTTCATGGCTCATGTTCGCCAGAAATTCCGCCTTGGCGCGCGCCGCGGCCTCCGCCTCGCTGCGCGCCGCCACCAGCTCGCTGATGTCATGGTACAACGCCAGAGTCGCCACCTGCTCGCCAGCAACAAAGACGGGAACACCAAAGAATTCAACGTCGACCAGAGAGCCGTCCTTCCGCTGCCGCTGACCAATTTGATGAATCGTGTCGCCGTTGCTGACCGCCTGCGTATACTCAGTAGCCCGTTGACGCTCACTGGAGGGCACAATCAGCGTGTCGATATCCGCGCCAACCGCTTCTGCTTCCGCGTATCCAAACAGATTCTCAAAGGCGGTGTTGACTTCCCGAATGCGGTTATCCAGCCCTAAAACGACCACCGCAATCGGGCTGGTACGAACCAGGGTTTCGAAGTATTGTTTTTGGCGCAGAATTTCCTGCTCGGCGGCTTTCAGCTCAGAGATATCCTGCTTGATAGCCACAAAATGGGTGATCTCGTCCTGCTCATTGCGCACCGGCGTGATCGTCATCAGTTCAGTATACAGGCTGCCGTCGCGGCGTCGATTGACGATCTCGCCCTGCCACACCTCGCCTTCCAAAATGGTAGACCACATCTGGCGGTAGAAGGCATCGTCGTGCTGACCAGATTTCAGAACACGCGGGTTCTCCCCCACAACGTCCGCCAAAGCATACCCCGTCATCTTCGAAAAGGCCGGATTGACCCATTGAATAGTGCCCTCCGGGTCGGTGATCACCACGCCGTTTCCCGCCGCCTCCAGCGCCAGGCTCAACAACTGTTGTTGTTCGCTGAGCATATGGTGAAAGATCATCCCCGCCAACGTGCGCGCCACCGTCCGCAAAAACTCATAGTCGCCCGCTTCGGAGGTGTAATCGGCCCCCAGGTACAGCACCAGCACCCCCAATAATTTTTCGCCAATAAAGATGGGGACATTGTAGCTGCCCTGAGAGGACAAGGAATTGCTGCGTCCATCAACGCATCCCTCCAACGAAAAAAGAATTTCGCCCTGCTCCGCAGCCAGACCGCACAAACACTCCCCCAAGGGGACGAACTGGCACGCCTCGATGTCGTCCGCTTCCAGGTTGATGTGCGCTGCCAGGGCCAACGCATCGGGGTAATTCTCGTGCACCAGGAATATCGCCCCCTTTTCCAGTCCATCAAAACGCGGCGCACCCAGCAAAACCTCCAAAACCAGCCGCAGGCGTTCAGTCAGCGGCCTTTGCTCCAGAGAAATCTGCAACAAACGGTTGATGATCGCCTGTTCCCTGTATTGCATCTCCAGCACAGCCGTGCGCTCGGCAATCGTCTCCGACAATTGCGCATTAAACAGATCCAGCCTTTGCTGGCGCGCGCCGGCGATATAAAAAGTCAAACCGAGGACGAAAGGAGCCGTGTCAATAATCCACAACAGTGGATGCTGGCGTTGCGTCAGAAGAAAAGCCTGCACGCCCATGCCGCGCCCTGCGCTCAACATTTCCAGAAGCGTCGCGCTGAGGGGGAACAATAAACCAAACAAAAAACCAAAGGCCAGGTATTTCTGCGAGACGGACAAACGCAATCGTCTGGTTTTCATCCTTCATGCCCTTCTGCGCAAACACGGTTGCGCCCCATTTCCTTGGCGCGATATAGCGCGTCGTCGGCGCGCCCCACCAGCGCGTCCAGAGAGAGAGCATCATCGCCGGCGGTGCAGGCAACCCCTAAGCTGATTTGAACCTGAAGGACCGCCTCTGCAGCCTCATCAAGGAAAGAGGAGACATCTAACCTCGCCTTTTCCACCGCGGCGCGCAGGCGCTCAGCGACTTGGATGGCAACTGAGGGCGTGGTCTCGGGCAACAGAATCACAAACTCCTCGCCC
>WFTY01000395.1 GCA_015485245.1 Anaerolineales bacterium
CATCTTTGAGCACCGGTACATTGAAATTAATCAACGTAGAGGAGCATAATGTTTATCACCACAGAGACACGGAGAGCACAGAGTTTTTTCTTATTGAGATCCAGAGAAACTTACTCTGTGAACACAAAAACAACTTTTCTCAGTGTTCTCCGTGTCTCCGTGTTTTTATCAAAGCACCCGGCGGATAACACCATCTTTGAGCACCGGTACATTGAAATTAATCAACGTAGAGGAGCATAATGTTTATCACCACAGAGACACAGAGCACACGGAGTATTTCGTTTAGGAATTAGAGATTGTCTCCATGAGCAGAAAGAATTTCTCTGTGCTCTCTGTGTCTCCGTGGTTTTTCCTCACTCAATCCACTCCAAACCCAGTTCGGCCAGCTTCTCACGCGTGGGCACGCCGTTCTCGTCCCAGCCGGCCATGCGATAGTACGTATCTTTGGCAGTTTCGATCTCTTCCTCGGTCAGGGCCACACCGTCGGTCTTGCCGCCCTTGAGAGGCTGGAACAGCTTCTTCGGCAGGCGGTCATCCTCGCGGGTGAAGCCCTCGCGGGCGTTGAAGGCGCGCAGCATGTTCAAGCGCCGCTCGCCAACAGTCATCAGCTCATCCAGGTCCACATCCCAGCCAGTGACCAGCCGCACCGCCTCAACCAGTTGCTCCGCGTCGTAGAGATGCCAGGAGGGGCCAAAGACAAACTGACAGATGCTGTAGGTATCCAGCGCCGAATAGAGGATCTCGGTACGCAAGGCGAAGCGGACCTTCTCATCGTTGAGCACGTCGTTGGGTTGCGGATTGGTCAGCCCGATTTGCGCCATGCGCTCCGGATACCAGTTGTAGGATGGATCGTGCTCGCTGGACTGGTGATCGGCGCCAAAGGGGTTGACGGCGTAAATCAGCCCCAGGGAGCGTTTGACCTGCGGCATGTGCGCGGGCAGCTCCTGGCGCTTGACGGCCACGACCAGCTCCTCGGTTCCGCGGCCGATCTTCTGGGCGGCGCGCGCCGACCCCTCAGCCAGCAGATCGCCGAAACCCTCGCGGCGGGCGATTTTCTCCACCATTGCCACCATCGCTTCAGCGTTCCCAAAACGCAATTCCACGCCATCGGTATCCTCGGTGGTCAACAGGCCATGCTCGAAGCAATCCATCGCCCAGGCGATCGTCGCCCCGCAAGAGATGGTGTCCAGCCCATACATGGCGCACAACTGATTGACATAAGCCACCGCTTCGAGGTCGTCCACCCCGCAATACGAACCAAAGGTGGAGACAGTCTCGTATTCCGGCCCGCCGAAGCGCGGGTCTATCCGATAGCGACCCTCGGCCTCCACCACCCGCTTGCAGCGCACCGTGCAGGCGTAGCAGGTATCGCGCTCCTTGAGGAGGGTATCAGCCATCGTCTTGCCATCAAGGGCCAGCGCGCCTTCAAAGGTGCCGCTCGACCAGTTGCGCGTCGGCAGACCGCCGCCCTCATCCTGCGATTTGACGATCTCCGCCGTGCCGTACAAGCCCATGCCCCAGATGTCGGAATCGGGGAAGTTCTTGGCCCCCCAGCGGGCGTGTTGATTCAGCCCTTTAGGGTCGGCGATCGTGGGGCGCATTTTGCCGCGCACCGCCACGGCCTTGAGGTTTTTAGCCGCCATCACCGCGCCCATTCCGGTACGTCCATTGGCGCGATTGGCCATGCTGATTAAGGCGGCATAGCGCACGCCATTCTCGCCAGCGATGCCGGTTTGCAAAATATGCACCTTCGGATCGCCGAGTTCTTCTTTAATCAAATCTTCGACCTCGCCGGTGGTCTTGCCCCACAGATGCGCGGCATCGCGTAGCTCTGGCTGTCCATCCTTTATCCACAGGTACACCGGTTCAGGCGCTTTGCCGTGCAGCACAATCGCCTCATAGCCGGCGAACTTCATCTCGGCGGGGAAGAAGCCGCCCGATTGCGCGTCGCCGATGCCTTCCGTCTGAGGGGATTTGGCCGTGGCCGTCAGGCGACTCTGCCCGGAGAACGGCGC
>WFTY01000396.1 GCA_015485245.1 Anaerolineales bacterium
GCGCGTCAGCGCTGTAGGTGCGATCGCTATGCCAGGTTTCAGGCGGCGGCAGGCTTTGATAAATTCGCGCCGCGGCAGGGTGCGCGTCATCATCGCCCGCGCGGGAGCGACGATCAGCGGCGCCGAGGGCGCAGCCTGTCCACCGGGGATTTGCGCCGCGGCCAGGGCGGTCAGAGCGATCAGGCGTTCGCGGCGGGTGTTCTCTCCCCAGGGGGCGTTTTCGTAAAACAGCGACGTTGGTTCGGGGAAGAACAGGCGCCGGGCCTGTGGCAACCAGAGGGCCAGCTCGTCCAGTTGGCCGAGCGCCTGATCCGCGCGCGCGGTGAGGTACAGAATAGGGCGGTTCAGGGTGGTGTGCAGCGCGCTGAGCACCGGCAGGCGCGCAGCGCGGGGCAACGCCAGGTTGGGGAGCGGTTCGCCCTCCTGGATTCGGGCGAGCGCTTCTTGAAACGGCGCCAGCGCGCCGATCTTTCGTAATAGATCGCTGAGGGGGGAGGGGGCGTTCATGGCGGAGAAATCTGCCATCGCGGGCGATTCATGCCGTTTTTTGATTGTAGCGAGTCATGGCAGCTTCGAGGCCCAAATCAACAAACGCCAGCGCCACATCGGCGGCGCGGCTGAGAAACACGGCAAGCTCCTCCGCCTGCCCTTTGGGGAAATCCTGCAAGACGTAATCGGCGGTCTCCATGCGCCCCGGCGGCCGTCCAATGCCCAGGCGCAGGCGGGGGAATGTTTGCGTCCCCAGATGTTGGATGATGGATTTCATCCCCTTTTGTCCGGCGGAGCCGCCGCCTGGGCGCAAGCGAAAGTAGCCGAAGGGCAGGTCAACGTCGTCGTAGACCACTAACAGGTGGTCGAGGGGGAGTTTATAAAAACGCATGAGCGCCCCCACCGACTGGCCGGAGTTGTTCATGTAGGTTTGCGGCTTGGCGAGGATGATTTTCTTGTCCTCGGGGCGCACGTCAGTGACTAGGGCTTTGTGTTGCAGGCGCGAGAACTCACCGCCCAGGCGGGCGGCCAGCTCGTCGGCGAGCATGAATCCGATGTTGTGGCGGTTGTTTTTGTACTTGCGCCCCGGGTTGCCCAGGCCGACGATCAGGTAGGTTTTCGTGGCGGAGGCCGCCGAGGAGCGGGCGCGCAGGCGGTTGAACAGGTTCATGATGTTTTTTAGCGCATGGTTTTGCGCAGGGAGGCGTAAGCGCCAATGGTCAGCAGCAGGATGGCGGAGGTCAGCGCACCTCGCAACAGGCTGCCGCGAAACTCTTCTGGTGTGATTTCCATCGGGTTGGGCGGCAGCGGCGTAGGGGTGGGGATCGGCGTCACTGTGGGTGGTATTGGTGTGGGCGTGGCGGAGATCAACACGGTTGGCGTGAGCGTGGGAGTGCTGGTTTCGATGGCTGTGTAGTTGCGCACGCGCAGCTCAGGGACGATGATTTCATCTTGCGTCCCGTCGTTGAGGTGGATGGTCAGGCGCAGGTTGTACTTGCCATCGGTGATTGTTGTGGTATCCCATTCCGTCAGGGTGCCTTCGGTGACCGGTTGCTCATCTTTATCGAGGAGAAACCAGGTGCCCGTTTCATCGCCGACATAACCGAAAGAAAGCTCCCAGAATTGCAGTCCCTCGGCGCGCACTGAGCCGATGATCGGCACGCGCCCTTGCAAGGCCTCGCCCGCCGTCGGGGAGAGGATCACCCCCGCGGAAGGTGGTTCGTCTTCCTGCGCCTGAGCCGGCACAGCCAGCAACAGGAAAACAGCCAGGGCAATCAGTATGCGATGGCGCATGGTTTGTCTCCGCGGCTAAATCCGCAATTCCTCAGTTTAACACGAGGGCGGAGGAGCGGTCAACGCGATTGGGTGTACAGCTCCCACAACCGCCTCAGGGTTTCTTCCAGTCGTTGGGCGAGAGCATCGCCGCCGCGGGTGGTGACATCATCTTCGTTCTCAAAGACGGCGTAAGGCACGCGCGCGCCCTGGATGGTGAGGTAAGCGGGGTCGGCGGCGCTGAGTTCTTCCCAGTCGACGTGGCGGTAGAGGCGCTCCATTTTTTCATCCGGCAGTCCGTGTTCCAGGATGCTGTCGGGGCGCTCCGGGTTGAAGCGGGCGCGGTTCTTGCGCAGGCTCTCTTCCCAGGAGACGTTGATATAAAGCACGCTCATGCGTTCCACGATCTCGCGGCTGAGGTGCTCAAACGCCTGCTGAAAGCCACCGTGTTCTTTGCCGCGGGCGAATTCAATGAGGATGGTCTTGCGCTCGTGCAGTTGGGGGTCATCGCGCAGCTTTTTGCGGTATTCCCGGGCGATGCGGCGGATGAGCACGTTCCACAGGTGGTTGCCGAGGAAGTAATAGTGGGAATCGCTGTGCAGGCGCGGATAGCCCATCTCGCTGAGAATGTCGTCCTCCTCGAACCAGGTCCACAGCATGGGGAAATCGTCGATCTCCTCAAACTCGCCGATATGGTAGCGGCGGATGCGCTCTTTCAGCGGCGTTTGCCTGAGGTGGTGGATGATCTCGCTCTTGCCCGCGGCGGGGCGGGCGATTAACAGCACAACATCGAAAGTGTTCTTTGACATGGGATTCTTTGAGGGTTTGGCAGGCTTGTGGATAGACCTGGATTTTATCACATCGCCGCTGCTCCGGTCTGCTGATATAATCGGCGGACGAAAACTTTGTGGACGCCTGGCGCATCAGCGTGGCGTGCGTCTGGGAGGTGGAGATGCGAGTAACCGTTTTTGGTGGATCACGGCCTAAAGAGGGAGGGGCGGCTTATGAGCAGGCCCTGCAGTTGGGGCGTTTGCTTGGCGAACGCGGCTTTACGGTGTTGACCGGCGGCTACATCGGTACGATGGAGGCGGTCTCGCGCGGGGCGGCGGAGGCTGGCGCGCACGTGATCGGCGTGACCTGTGATGAGATTGAGTCCTGGCGGCCCGTGAAGCCGAACCCCTGGGTGCTCGAAGAGATGCGCTTTCCCACGTTGCGGGAGCGCATGTA
>WFTY01000397.1 GCA_015485245.1 Anaerolineales bacterium
ATGCGAAAGTTGCTCTCGGCGTGGTCTGGGGGGACGGCGCGTTCGTCTCCCCAAAAGACGTGGATGTGCTCCCAATCGAGGCGTTCGGCGAACTCGATGGTGGCGAGCTGACGATACATCCCGCGCGGGGTGGAACCGCCCGCCAGGGCGACGGCAAAACGCCCGCGGCGACGGATGTTTTCCGCGGCCAGGGTGACGAAGCGCTCGGCAGCGGCGCGCGCCAGCGCTTCAAGGGTGGGATAGGTCAGGATGATGGACATGGTCGCGGTGATTAACCTGGCGTGGTTGCCGTGGCGTGCTCAGGGTTTCAGGTTGAGCGTGATTCCGTTTTTGTGTTGGCCACAGCCGGTGTGCCAGCGGCGGTCGCTTTGGGCCAGCAGCAGGTCTGCTTCGGCGGGCCCCCAGCTTCCCCGCGCGTAGGTTGCCAGCGGGCCGCGCTTTGGGGATTCCCATGCCTGGATCACCGGGTCAATAATGCGCCAGGCGGTCTCGATGCTGTCGCTGCGGGTGAAGAGTGAGGGGTCGCCCTCAATCGCCTCTGCCAGCAGGCGGACGTAGGCGTCGGGCAGCGGTTCGCCCTGGAAGGCGGAGCTGTAATGGAATTCCATGTTCACCGGCTGCATATCCTGCTCGGAGCCGGGGATTTTGGCCTGGAATTTGAGGTGAATCCCCTCGTCGGGCTGGATGCACAGCGAGAGCACGTTGGGAGAGAACTCGCTGGCGCTGGTGAGGCCGAACATCAGATGGGGCGGTTTCTGGAATTCGATGATGATTTCACTGGTTTTGCGCTTGAGCGCTTTGCCGGAGCGCAGGTAGAAGGGCACGCCCTTCCAGCGCCAGTTGTCGATGTTTAGCTTGAGCGCGGCATAAGTGGGGGTGCGAGAATCAGGCGCCACGCCCTCGGTTTGCAGGTAGCCCTCGTACTGTGCGGCCACGGTGTTTTCAAAAGCGATGGGGCGAACTGCGCTGAGCACCTTGACCTTCTCGTTGCGCACCGCGTCAGCTTCGAAGCTGGCCGGCGGCTCCATAGCGACCAGGGAGAGCAGCTGCATCAGGTGGTTTTGGAACATATCGCGCAACACCCCGGCGTGGTCGTAATACCCGGCGCGGTGGCCGACGTCCACGCTTTCGGCCACGGTGATCTGCACGTTATCCACGTAGCGGCGGTTCCAGATCGGTTCGAAAATCGTGTTGGCGAAGCGGAAAAACAGGATGTTTTGGGCGGTCTCTTTGCCCAGGTAGTGGTCAATGCGGTAGACCTGATGCTCGGCGAACACCGCGTGCACAGCCTGGTTGAGCGCCTGCGCGGAGGCCAGGTCGCGCCCGAAAGGCTTTTCAATCACGACGTGCCGCCAGGGGCCGCCCGCCTCCTCCGCTGCCAGGCCAGATTCGCCCAGGTAGCGGATGGCGGGTTCGAAGAAGCGCGGCGCCACGGCCAGGTAGTACAGCCGATTCGCCGGCTGGCTTTCCACTTGTTGCAGAAAATCGCTCAATCGTTGGAAATCCTCGGGCGTGTTCAAGTCGCCTGGCAGGTAGCTGATGCACGCCGAGAATGCTTTCCAGGTCTGGGGGTCGTACTCCGCCGCGTCGAATGTCTGCATCCCCTCCAGGAGTTGGTCGCAGAACGTTGTGGTGTCGTAGGGGCGGCGGGCGAAGCCAACGATGCGCGTTTGTGGGTGGAGTTTTCCTTTGCGGTATAGATGATACAGCGCCGGGATGAGCTTGCGCCGGGTCAGGTCGCCGGATGCGCCGAAGATGATGATGGTGGTGGGTTGGGTCATGGTTGGTTAGTCTGATTGATCTGAAAGGGCGGGTGCTCGGATTGGCCTGCGGTCTGCCGTTTGCCGTCACGAAAGGCCGTAGGCCGGGATGGCCGCGCCGTGGATAGGGGTTGCTGCCGAGGAGGCCAGGAAGTAGATCACCTCCGCCAGGGCTTCTGGTGTGACCCAATGAGAAAAATTGGCCTGCGGCATGGCTTCCCGGTTTTGGGGGGTATCAATCGTTCCCGGCAGGATGCAATTGACGTTGATGCCGACATTTTTCACCTCCGCGGCGAGGCTTTCGGTCAGACGGATGACGGCGCTCTTGGCCGCGCTGTAAGCTGCCGAGTTGCGCGCGCCCTTCAGCCCGGGCCGGGCGGCCACATGGATGATTTTACCGCTCTTTTGCCGGAGCATGTGCGGCAACACCGCCCGGCTGATGAGGAAGGCAGAGCGAGCGTTCAACGCTTGCATAAAATCCCAGGTTTCCACGAGGGTTTCGTGTACCGGCGTCCCGGCACGATAACCACCGACGGTGTTTACCAGCACGTCCACCCGCCCCCAGGCAGCGATCACCTGCGCCACGCCCGCCTGCACGGAGTCGGGATCCAGCATGTCCGCCGCGACTGGCAGGATGTCATCGCGATCATCGCCGGGCGGGCGGATGCGCTCGGGCTTGCGGGCGAACAGCGCAAGTCTGTCGCCTGCAGCATGGAAGCGTCGCGCCGCGGCCGTGCCCAGGTTGCCTGTCGCGCCGGTGATGAGGATGACTTTGTCGTTAAATTGATTAATGCCCATTTGGCTTGCTTTCATTTGGCGGAACTGAACGGTCAACCACGAAGTGCACGAAGGTTCACGAAGAAAAGCATAACCCTCTTTTTTCCTTTGTGTTCCTTTGCGTCCTTTGTGGTGAAAGAATACGCCGCGGTGAACATGCTTGCTTACTCTCGTTTCACCGCGTGTCCGCCGAACTGATTGCGCATGGCGGCCAGCAATTTGGCGGCGAAACTTTCCTCCTGGCGGCTGACAAAGCGCGCCTGCAACGCCAGGGTGATGACCGGCGCAGGTACGTCCAGGTCAATGGCTTCCTTGACAGTCCAGCGGCCTTCGCCGCTGTCGGCTACCCAGCCTTTGATGCCCTCCAGGTCGGGGTTCTCGGCCAGGGCGTTGGCGGTCAGGTCGAGCAGCCAGGAGCGCACCACGCTGCCAAAGCGCCAGACTTCAGCGATCTGGTGCAGGTCGAGGTGGAAATCGCTTTTGGCTTTCATGATCTCAAAGCCCTCGGCGTAGGCCTGCATCATACCGTATTCGATGCCGTTGTGCACCATTTTGACGAAGTGCCCCGCGCCGAC
>WFTY01000398.1 GCA_015485245.1 Anaerolineales bacterium
ATCCTCCATCCAAGAGAAGTTACGCGAATGAACAATAACCGTCTGGATTTTATCACGCCGCCCCGGCGACGACGACTATCCCTCGGCCAAGGGGCTAGTACGCGCCCGGTAAAGATCCATCACCACAGCAGCCAGCTTAAACGAATCGTGGTGCCAGGGCTCGTTCTCGTCAAGCAAATCATGTTCATAGAGCGGGGCGCCCAGGGGTGCATCCGGCGGCATCCGCACCCACTGCATCCCCTCCAGCAGGCGACCTTCCTGCCGATTATTGTGAATCACCAGATCGAATAAATCCGCGCCGATGTGCTCCTCGATCACCCGCAGATGGTCGGCGCAGGTGAACTCATCTGTCTCGCCGGGTTGCGTCGCCACGTTGCAGACAAAAATCTTCAGCGCCGGAGAAACCCGCAGCGCGGCGGCGATATCCGGCACCAGCAGGTTAGGCAAAATGCTGGTATACAGGCTGCCAGGACCGACGACGATCAAGTCGGCATTCAAGATGGCGCGGATCACTTTGGGGAACGCCGGGGGGTTGGTCGGCTCCAGCCAGACGCGCCGGATACGCCCCTTAAACTGCGGGATGCGGCTCTCCCCCACCACGCGCACCACCTGATCGCTGTGCGGGGGCGCGATTTCAGCAACCAGGCGGACGTCGTTCAGCGAGGAGGGCAACACGCGCCCGTGCACCGCCAGCACGCGCCCGGATTCGGCAATGGCCTCCTCAAAACTACCGGTGATCTCCGCCAGAGCGGTGATGAACAGGTTGCCAAACGAGTGGCCATCCAGCTCGCCCCCACCATTGGCAAAGCGATACTGAAAGAGCTGCGCCATCATGGCCTCGTCACGGGAAAGCGCCGCCAGGCAGTTACGGATATCTCCCGGCGGAAGGATGCCCAGGCTCGCGCGCAAACGTCCAGAAGAGCCGCCGTCATCCGCCACCGTGACCACCGCGGTGATGCGATGGGAATACTCCTTTAAGCCGCGCAACAACGTAGAAAGCCCGTGCCCGCCGCCGATGGCGACGATGCGCGGCCCGGAATCGCGGCGCCGATGCGCCTCGATGGTCTCCACCACGTCGCGGCCAGGACGCCGAAAAGGGAGCAACAGAGCGCGGTTCAGCCCGATCACCCCACCCAGCAAGGCGGCTAAGCCCAACGACCCGAATACCACTACACGTATCAAGCGCGGCAGAGGGCGCAGGGAAGCCGCCGAGATCAACGGCAGCCACCAGGCGTCCGGCGCGATGCGATAAAAGTGCAGCAGCAGCAAAGCGAAACCTACCCCTAACAACGTCGTCCCCAGCAGAATCAACACCAGCCAGCGCTTCACCCCCAGGCCAGGGCGTAGCCAGCGAAACATGTACCCGATTCTCCGCCAGAGCGGTCGATTTTTTAACCAGCGAAATACCACCATATGCCTGCATCATAGCAAGCTTTGGGATACTCGTCAACGGCGGGAATGGTATACTTGCCCCTATGAGCATTTTCGTCGCCGTTGACTTCGGCGGGACGCGCCTGCGCGCGGCCTCCTTCTCCGCGGAAGGTTTCACCCCCTTACAGGTCAAGAAAATTCCCACCCCTCAGGACGCCGATAAACTGCAAAGTGAGCTGACCGCGCTGATCGCCTCGCTTTGCCCATCAGGGGAGACAATCGCGGCAGTAGGCATGGCCCCCGGGGCCGCTCGATCCCTACCAGGGGATCATTTACACCACGCCGAACATCCCGGCGCTGCGCGATTTCCCGCTGGCATCGCTGTTGAGCAGAGCGCTCAATGCGCCCGTGCGGCTGGACAATGACGCCAACCTGGCCGCGCTGGGGGAATGGCATCAGGGAGCCGGGCGCGGCCATAGCAACCTGCTCTACCTCACCATCAGCACCGGCATCGGCGGCGGCGTGATTTGCGGGGGACGCCTGCTACACGGCGCGCGCGGCCTGGGGGGCGAGCTGGGGCACGTCACCGTGCTCCCCGGCGGGCCGCTATGCGGTTGCGGGCAGCGCGGACACCTCGAAGCGGTCGCCAGCGGGCCAGCCATCGCCCGCTGGCTGCAAAACGAGATTCAACTGGGTGGGCGCTCCACCCTCGCTGGCGAAAAGCAGATCACCGCCCACCAGGTTGCTGACGCCGCGCGCGCCGGCGACGCCCTCGCCCAGGCCGCTTTCCGGCGCGCCGGGGAATTCCTCGGCCAGGCGCTGGCCGATTTTCTGCACATTTTCAACCCCAGCATCGTCGTGCTC
>WFTY01000399.1 GCA_015485245.1 Anaerolineales bacterium
ACTTTGGGTTTACGCTGGGTATACCGGCGGTACACCCTGGGTTTACTCGCCTTCGCTCGGGTCATCCTCGTCCTGTTCCGCCTCCAGCATCGACAGCAGCGCTTCCCGGTCCTGGTCGCGTTGCAGCTTCGCCGGATGGGTCGCGGCGTGGATCTCCTTGAGCTTTTCCACCGAGACGTGGGTGTAGATCTGCGTCGTCGCCAGATCGGCATGGCCCAGCATCGCCTGGATGAAGCGCGTGTCCGCGCCGTTGTCCAGCATGTGGGTGGCCATGGCATGGCGGAACAGATGGCAGCTTCCGGTCTTCTGGATCCCGGCCCGTTCCATGTAGTGCTTGACCTTGCGGGCCAGCGCGTCGCGTGGCAGCGGGTCGCCGTAGTCGTTGAGGAACAGGGCTTCCTCATGCACGTTGAGCAGCAGTTGCGGGCGGCTTTCGTTCAGGTACTTTTCCACCCAGGCCAAGGCCCGTTCGCCGATGGGGATGATGCGGTCCCGCCGGCCTTTGCCCTCTCTGACGATGACGATGGCGCGGTGCAGGTCGATGTCGTAGACCTTGAGGGCGGGCAGCTCCATGCGCCGCAGTCCGGTGGAGTACAGCGTCTCCAGCAGGGCGCGGTCGCGCAGGCCGCCGGGGGTTTCATGATCGGGCATGGCGAGGATGGTTTCCACCTCGCTGACGCTGAGGATGTCGCGCGGCAGGCGCTTGGGTTGCTTCGGCAGCACCAGTTCCGAGGCCGGGTTGTAAAGCAGATGATTCTCCTGCGCCAGCCATTTGAAGAAGGTCTTGATGGGCGCCAGCAGGCTGTGCTGGCTGCCCAGCGTCAGCGGCTTGCCGGCGGGCTTGCGGTAGTAATAGAGGGGGCGTTGATAGCGTTCCAGGATCGGCTTGGTGATCGCCTGCGGTTGGCTCAGGTCCCGCTCATCACACCACTGGATAAAGCGGCGCAAGGCCACGTCGCGGCGGTTGATGGTCTCGGGGCTGTAGCCCTTCACTGTGAGCCATTCCAGGTGCGCATCCAGATAGGGCGCGATGCCGTTGGGGTCCAGCGGTCGGCTGCGCTCTTTGGTAGGTTTTGATGTCGGCCCCGGTTTCTTGCGCAGGGCCATCAGCGGGCACCTTCGGCGGCTAAAGCATGGATGCCGCTACGGTACGATGTATTTTCCGGTTCACTGCGGAACAGCGCTTTTTCAGCGGATTGTTGTTGTGCGTCACTCAAGTCCTTGTCCTGCCGGGCTTTGCGGCTGTTTTCACCACCCTGACTATCCCCTGACTTGGGGCTGACTTGGCCCTGACTTGGGGCTGTCTTTTGCCCGTTTTGCCCTGACTTCTTTTCGTCGTACGACGTACAGGATGTACTAGTGTCGCGGGCGCAGGGATGCGCAGGAGCGACCTGTAATTTTTCCGGATCGATCAGCCCCATCAGGTGTTTTTTGTGGTCCAGGTCGCCGTCATAGAGCAGCTCGTAGACGATGGACTGGCCACGCCCGCCGCGATGGATGAGCAGGTATTCCAGGTCGGTCAGGCGGCGGCAGTGGATTTTCAACTGGCCGTCACTCCAGCCGGTGGCCTCGCGGATGTCGCGGCGGCTAAAGCGATAATCGCGCTGTTCCATGCCCTGTTGCGTGCAGGCCGCCGTGACCATGGCCTTGATGTGCTTTAACAGCGTGCAGGTCTGCGGCGGCAGTTCGTCCAGGGTGCGGCCCAGCACCTCGTGGGCCAGGGCGTTGGCGGTCTCGATGTCTCGTTTCGTCGCCTCGATGTATTCCAGATCCTGGCCGTTGTAATGCGTGGTTTTGATGTCGCGCTGGTGTTGGTGCAGCAAGGCAATGGTTCTGATTAAGGTCAGGTACTTCATGTGGTCACGCCGTGTCCTTGTCTTGTCGTCGATGAAGGTCAGTTGTTCAGCGAAGGGGTTGGCGACCAAAAGAGGTTTCAAGAGACGTTGGGCGTTTCGATGTAACTGGATAAGCCGTTTGCGGTCTTCGTTTTGCAGCAAGCCTTCCAACGTCTGTTGTCTTCTCTGCATGGCGTGGATCGCCTGGGTCTGTTCTCTCGATTCATTCACCGTGAGCACCAGGCAACGGTTCATCAGCTCTTCATCGATGTCGATGGCGGTGGTGGTCAGGAACAGCATCACCGGGCCTTCGACCCGGTATTGTTTGGTCACCAGGTCGCCGGTGGTCTCGTCCTTGCCGGTGCTGGCGATGGTCAACTCGCCTTCCGATTGCAACAGCTTCAAGGCATAAGACGCATTCTCCGCGCCTTCCTCTTCCGCGATAGCCAGTATCTTGTGTTTGAGGTTGGTCTCGCCCATGTAGAACAGGCTTTGCCCGGTCATGGCCGAGTATTGCACCCGCTCTTCTTCCGGCATCAGGTTCAGCACCGCATCCATCAGCGAGGATTTACCGGCGGCGCTGGTGGACTGGATGATGATGGCCAACGGCTTGTCCAGCTTGCGCGAGACGCAGGCCAGATAGCCGGTCAGTTTGTTGGTCTCTTCACCCACCACGCCGCAACGGTGGAAGTCATCGAGGATGCGTTGCAACAGATTGTCACTCTTGAGCAGCGCCAGGGCCTCGTCCCGCGCCACGTCATCCAGGGCCAGGGCGTTGTCGTTGATTTCCAGCGTTTCCTTGATCTGCACTTCCTGCAAGGTTTCGCATTTGAGCAGCACACGGCCCAGGTCGCGCTTGATTAGCTCTTCCTTGACACCCAACTCGAAG
This sequence comes from Anaerolineales bacterium, assembly GCA_015485245.1. Lineage (GTDB taxonomy): Bacteria > Chloroflexota > Anaerolineae > Anaerolineales > UBA11858 > J130. The sequence goes on from WFTY01000399.1 coordinate 2,725, forward strand.
GCGGCCTGCTTGATGAACAGGCCCCGGCTCTTGGCGGCGTACAGGTCGAAGGTGTCCACATGCAATGCTTCACCGCAGGACACCAGCACGTTGACCTTGAGCTGGTTGATGCTGAGATTCTTGTCCAGGCCCCGGATGCGGTAGCGACGATCACCGAAGCACATGATGACTTCATCCGCCTTTACTTCGGCATCTATTTCGGCTTTTGGCGCTTCGGGTAATACGCTGGCAGGCAAGGGTTTGGTGGGTTCCGGTGTTACGCTTACCGCCGGTGATTGAGCGACTAAAGAGGATGGTTGATCAGTTTTATTTTTAGCCGCCGTTTCTTCTTTCACGACCGGCACCGGCTCACGCTTCGGCGCTTTGGTCGCTCCCGACTTCCTCGGCTCTGGCTTCCTGCTTCGCTCTACCTCCTCCATCCCTGGAGTCGTGCCTCCCGCGACATTAGCGCGTCCCTGCGCGTCACCTTTGCCCAGCCATACCGCCGAGCGGATCACCACGCCCAGGCTTTTGCTAGCCGGTTGTACATGCAAGGCATACTCGTTGGCATCCATGCCTTTGGGGAACTGAATGCGGTAGGCGTCGATACCTGCCTTGATGAGCTTTTCCGCCAGTCCGGTCGCCGCCTTCTCACCGGCGGCGTCCCGGTCATAAGCGATCAGCACCCGTTCGGTTTTGTGTTGTTTGAAGGCGGCCAGCAGTTCATCGGTGAAGCCGTTGACGCCGTAGCTCGCCGTGACGTTACGGTAACCAGCCGCCCAGAAGGTCAAGGCATCGATCAGGGATTCACACAGGATAATTTCCTTGTTGTTCGCCAACGCTTCGAGATTGAACACGCCTTGATGTGGCCCCGGCAGATACAGGTGATAGACCGTGCCCTTGCGCAGGTTGTCGTTGAGTTTGCGGCCGTACAGTTCCAGCACCTGGTTGTCATTCACCACCGGGATCACCAGCGAACCGTTGAAGTGTTCATGGCCACTTTCGCGCAGGATGCCCAGGGCCTGCAAGCGCCCACGGATTTCAGCACCGGCCTTGCGGTTCTTCTCCGGCAGACGATACGCCAGCGTTCGGTTCGCCACGCCTAGCTTGAAGCGGTCGATCAGTTCGGGATGATTCAGGCCGCGCTTGTTGAGGTAGTCCAGGGCATCAGGGTTTTGCTTCAATGCCTGGTGGTAGTAGTCCACCACCTGCATCAGCAGCACCTGGTCTTCGGCGCTGGCATCAAGCGGTGTGTCCAGTTTGGTGACCGTGGAACGCTTCACCGGTTGCGCGGCTAAAGAAGAGAATTCCCCCTCGCGCAGCAGCTCCACCGCATGGCGGAAGCTCACGCCCTGGCTCTTCATCATCCAGCTGATGACATCGCCGCCCTCGCCGCAGGCCCCCAGGCAGTGCCAGAGGTTTTTCTCCGGCGAGATCACCAGCGACGGTTCCCGATCATCGTGGAAGGGGCACAGGCCAAGGTAGTCCTTGCCGTGCTTTTTCAGGGCGATGCCCTGGCGCTCGGCCAGGCGCTGCAGGGAGACTTCCTGTTTGAGTCGTTCCAGCTCATCATCGGGGATGCGGACCATTCGGTACCTCCTCATATACTTGTCAAGACCATAGATATGTCTTATTCTAGTACATATGTATGGCCTTTTGTCAAACAGCTTCATATACCGGGGGTAACATGATGGCTCCAGCAATCACCGTATTTTTGACCATGAGCCTACCCGCACGACTGATTGCCCTGCGTAAAGAGCGGGGCCTGACCCAGCAACAGATGGCGGATTCCATCGGGATCCACGTCAACAGCCTGAAGAAGTACGAGTCCGGCCAGGCACAGCCGTCGCTGGACGTGCTCAAAAAGATCGCCCTGGCGCTCAACGTCAGCACCGACTTC
>WFTY01000400.1 GCA_015485245.1 Anaerolineales bacterium
AAGTCGCGCAGAGCGGCATTCGTGTCCAGCACAAACCACGAGCTGCCGTCCGCCGTCGTCTCGTGCAACACCCCCGCCGCCCTCAATGTGCAGAACCCGCCCTGGCACGGGCCCATGCCCAGGCGCAGGTCGCGGCGCAGGTCATCGCGGGTGTGAGACTCGCCGCTGCGGATGACCTCCTCCAACCGGGGGCGCGTGACCAGCTCGCACTCGCAAATCAGAGCGCCGTAAGCGGATTGCGCTTCGATTTGGGCGAGGCGGTGTCCAAAGTAGACCGCGGATTGTGGGCCGCTGACCGCCGCGACCGGTTGTCCGCGGCCTATCGTCGGTAGTTCTTCCAGGTGTGTGCTGCACGCTCGCTTTGTGCCCAGCTTCTCGCAGGCTTTATCCACGGTCACTTCGGCCATGCGACGGTAGGTGGTCCATTTGCCGCCGGTGATGGTGAGCAGACCGTCCACGCCGTCGCGGGTGGTGTGGTCGAGCAGGGCGAAGGCGCGGGTGATATCGCGGTCGCTGGCGGCGGAAACCGTTTCCTGATAAAGCGGCCTGACCCCGGCCCAGGCGCGCAGCACGCGCATCTGCTGGAAGCCGGGGATCAGTTTTTCCCCTTCTTCGAGGAGCAGTTGGACTTCCCAGGGTTCGATGGCGAAGCTGTCGGGGTTGGGTACGTATTCGTCGGTGGTGCCCATCACGGCGACGGTGTGTGCTGGAACGAGGATGTCGCCGTCAGCGGGCATTTTGCAGCGGTTGATCACCGTGTGCACCGGGCGGTGCGCCAGGGCGATCATCGTGCCTTTACCCGGAAGTACCCTGACCTCGATGCCCGCAGTGGCGGCGATTTTCCCCGCCCACGCCCCGGCGGCGTTGATGACCAGGTCGGCGTGGATGGTGATTTGTTCGTCGCGAGTCAGGTCGTGGCAGCGCGCTCCAACGACCGCGGTCCGTTCTCTGCGGTCAGCCGTCAGAAGGCCAATAACCTCATGGTATGTCAACACCTGCGCTCCCAACGCCCGCGCCGCGGCGACGTTGGCGTGAGCGGCGGCGAAGGAGTCGGCGGCCCCGTCGGGGACGCGAAAGCAGCGGCGGATCTTCGGGTTCAGGAGCGGTTCCTCGGCCAGCATTTGGGCGATGGGAACCTCTTCGGCAGGAATCCCCGCAGCGCGGCAACCTTCCAGGAAGGAGTCAGCATAGGTTGCGGGGTCCTCCGGCGTGAGCACGAAAAAACCCCCGGTGTCTTCGATGCAGTGGGGGAGGATACGGCGCAGGATGCGGTTTTCTGCGATGCACTCGCGCGCTGCGTGAGGGTCTTTGACGGCGTAGCGGCCTCCGCTGTGGAGCAGCCCGTGGAAACGCCCGGTGGTGCCATAGGCCAGATCGCGTCGCTCGACCAGGATGGTTTTGAAACCGCGCCGGGCGGCATCGTAGAGGATGCCGGTCCCGGTCGCGCCGCCGCCAATGACTAAAATTTCAGTGTGAACGCTTGGCATTCTCTTCGATGGAGGGCAGATCGGGACTCCAGACGACCACCCGGTTGCGGCCGGTTTGCTTGGCGATGTAGAGCGCCTGATCGGCGCGATCAAGCAAGACCTCAATATCTTCTCCAGCGGAGGTGAGGTCAACGATCCCCAGGCTGATGGTGATGGCGATATCTCCGCGTTCGGTTTTGATCGGTGTGTTGGCGATGACGTGGCGCAAACGCTCGGCAACTTTAAGCGAGCTGGAGTTTTTGTCGGTTGTGTCGTTGGTTTCGGGCAACAGCATGACGAATTCTTCGCCTCCATAGCGCCCGATGATGTCGGTTTCGCGCAGGTGATCCTGGCACAGCAGAGCGGTGGCGCGCAACACCTGGTCGCCGATCAGATGCCCGTATGTATCGTTCACTCTCTTGAAGTGGTCGATATCCATCATGATGATGGATATCGACCGTTGGTAGCGCAAGGCGCGCTGGTGCTCTCGCCGGGCAAGCTCCATGAAGTGGCGGCGGTTGAAGATGCCGATCAACGGGTCGGTGATCGCCAGCCGATGGGTGTCTTCGTAAAGGCGCGCGTTTTCCAGGGCGATGGCGACGTGGGCGGCGAACGCCGAGGCCATGCGCACATGTTCGGGGGTGAAGCGGTTGGGTTCGTGGCTGTCGAGCGCCAGCATGCCGATGATGCGATTTTGAACGATCAGAGGGACGCCCATCCAGCCGCGGATGTGGTTGTGCGGAGGGTGTTTGAACGGTTCGTATGCCTTGGGGGCATCGCCGAGTACATGGGGTTGCATGGTGTGGATGACGATGCTGTTGGGGTTGTCGGCGTGAATGGAGAAGCGATATCCCAGCACTTCTTCCGGGTTGGCGAAGCCGAACTGCCCCACGATCTCCAGTTCATCGCCATGCAGGAGCTGCACTGAAGCGCTGTCGTACGGCACCACTCGATTGAGCTGTTCTAGGATGCGTTGAATGGCTTCGTCCAGTTTGAGGGTGGCGACGACCGCCGCCCCGGCCTCCTGCAGCGTTTCTGCCTCGATGGCGCGTTGGCGGGTGGTATCCAGCAAGTGGGTTTTCAGGATTGCCAGCCCGATCTGTTGGCTGACTTGCTGCCCAAGTTTGATTTCGTCTTCCGTGAACTCATGAAATTCATTGAAGGCGATCATGGCTGCCCCCAGCTTGTGTTGATCCGCAATCAGGGGGATGGCCAGGATGGATTGCGAAGGAAACTCGTCGGTGATGGCAGGGATCGCGTAAGGCGATTCGGGATAGTTCTGGACGATGATAGGTTCGCCGCGCTCCAGCACAACCTGGGTGAGGGTGATATCGTCTTTGGGGAAACGGATTGCTTTATAGTGTTGACCGAATGAGCCGGAGGCTGCGGCGGGAATCGTCGTCTCTGTGGCCTCGTCCCACAGGCTGATGTAGCAGTTATCGGCGTGGATCAATTCGCCGAGGCGATCGGCCAAAAGGTCGAGAGTCTCATCCAGGTTGGTGGACTGGATGGCCGCGCGCGTGATATCGTTGAGCAGCTTTTGCTGGCGGGCGTATTCGAGTAGTTTCTTTTCGGCGCGCAACTGGGGTGTGATGTCGCGTCCAAAGACGAAGAGAGCGGGTTCGCCATTGTGGACGATTTCTTTGATCGAGATTTCCACATGTATCCGCTTCCCCGTGCGGTTGAGCAATATAGTTTGATATTGTGTTGGTTCGCTCAACCCCCGCTTGCGCCGCTCGTGACGCTCCCGGGCGGTTTCAACCTGATCGGGCGCGAGAAAATCGAGATAGGGCCGGTTGAGAATCTCGACGATCTCATAATCGATCAGCGAAGCAAATTCTTGATTGCAATACTTGATGACATCGTCTTGCACAATGGCGACGCTGACATTGGCGTTGTCAATCAGGCTACGCATCAGGTCTTTGCCAGGGAGGTGCCTGGTTAGGCGCGTCAGTTGTGTGGAGGCAAGCCCGATCAGGATCAGGTTGTATGCGAATATGGGCCAAAACAGGGGGGTGAACAGCGACTTGCTTTGTGCGATGCTGGTTTTCTCTGGCCAGAGAAAGTGATGGCACGCGTTGCTGAGCGAAAGACCGATGAAGGTCAATGAGAGTATCCAGATGAGCGGAAGAGCTTGGCGTAATCGTTTCTCTGTGAACGGGGAGTTGACGGCCACGCTGGTGATGTAGATCAAAGCGATTGCCTGAAAATGGAAGGGCGTGACGAAGTTGCTGAGCTGGTCGAGTTGGATGAGGTGGACGATATCTCCCAGGGTAGCGGCAATCGCCCAGCTGGCGATAGCAAGTATCAGATATGCCAGGGGGCGCGCGCCTACTCCATCGTGACGCTTCCAGAGGCGATATCCGTGTATCGCTGCAAAGATGGCTGTGAACAGCAGGGAAAGAAAAACTAGGATGAATTGCCAGTGAGGCATGATGGGCGATTGATCTCTTCAGCAGAGGCGGTTACCGGGATACAGGGCGTGGGGATGTAGAAGCAGGGGTGCTGCCACGTTTGGGCCACCGTTGGCATTTGGATGCCCTAGTATAATTGAGATATCTTATCCGTGCAAACAGGAGATTGTGAGGCGAATGATCGCTGATTGGCAAGGAGTATCGTTAAATCGCGCCATGCGAGATGTGCTTGCCATCCTGCCGGCTTCATTACAGCATCCGCTGGTAGGGTACTCGCTCCAGTTAGCCCTGTGGGAAGACCTGGCAGGTGAGGGCGTAGGCGATGATGAGCAGGTTGATGTTCTCAAGGATGGCGATATCACCAGCCGGGTGACCCTGCCCGCGGATGCGCTTGTGCGAGGGGTGATTGTGGCCAAGTCGGCGGGCGTGATCGCCGGCCTGCCGTTGGCGGCTGCGGTGTTTTCTTTGCTGGGGCCGGAATTGGCGGTGGAGCAAATGGCGGCGGATGGTAACGCTGTTTCCGTCGGCGATGCGCTGGCGCGTGTGACCGGCCCTGCGAGACAGGTTCTGGCTGCCGAGCGCACGGCTTTGAACTATCTGGGGCGTATGTCAGGGATCGCCACGCTGACGCGCCGTTACGTGGATGCCGTCGCCGGGACAGGAGCGGTCATCCTGGATACGCGCAAGACCGCGCCTGGGCTGCGCCATCACGATAAATACGCCGTCCGCATGGGTGGTGGGATGAATCACCGCATGGGCCTGTACGATATGGTGTTAATCAAAGATAATCATATTGACGCCGCCGGAAGCATCACCGCCGCCGTGGAGCGGGTGCGGGCGCGCTACGGCGACCGTTACCCCGTCGAGGTGGAGGCCAAAACCCTGGGCGAGTTGCACGAAGCCCTGGCGCTGCGCCCTGACCGCATCATGCTGGATAACATGAGCCTGGAGGAGATGCGCCGCGCGGTGGAAATCGCCTCCGGGCGCGTTCCACTGGAGGCTTCGGGCAATGTTTCCCTGGAGACGGTGCGCCCCATCGCCGAAACCGGCGTGGATTACATTTCGGTAGGCGCGCTGACGCACTCCGCGCCGGTGCTGGATGTCAGTATGCGGTTGGAGTGACGGTGGACGACGGACGACAGACCACAGCCCGCGGTCTACCGTCCGTGGTCTGCAGTCAAAACTGGAGGTACTCTTATGGAATCCTACGAACAATTCCTCGAAGAGATGAAAACCAAACTTCGTGATGTCGTCCCCGAGCCGGAGATTTACATCAAGGCGGAGATCGCCTACGAGATTAATCGCTTGAAGCAAGAGCGCAACGCTGTCATTCTGGGGCATAATTACATGGAGCCGGCGCTCTTCCATTCCATCCCCGATTATGTAGGCGACTCGCTGGGGCTGAGTCGCATCGCCGCGCAGACGGATAAGGACATCATCGTGTTCTGCGGTGTGCGCTTTATGGCTGAGACGGCCAAGATCCTCAACCCGGAGAAGACCGTGCTGCTGCCTGCGGCGAGGGCTGGCTGTTCGCTGGCTGAGAGCATCACTGCCGGGGATGTGCGCCGCCTGCGCGAACAGTTTCCTGGCGTGCCGGTGGTTTCTTATGTCAACACTTATGCCGATGTCAAGGCGGAGAGCGATGTCTGTTGCACCTCTAGCAACGCTGCCGCTGTGGTTGAGTCGTTGGGGGTGGACACCGTGATTTTCCTGCCAGATGAGTACCTGGCGCGCAACGTCGCCCGAGAGACCGGCAAGCACATTATCTTCCCCACCAAATCCGGCTGGAAGGCGGATGCCACGCTGGATTATCAGTTGATCGGCTGGCACGGGCGCTGCGAGGTGCACGAGCAGTTCACCGTGCAGGATATCGAGGACATCCGCGCCGAGTATCCTGATGTGGTCATTCTGGCGCACCCGGAGTGCAGTCCGGAGGTGGTGGCGGCCTCGGACTTCTCCGGCAGCACCTCGGCGATGATCCGTTATGTGCAGGATGTGGATGCGCCGCGCTATCTGCTGTTGACCGAGTGCGCCATGGGCGACAACATCGCCGCCGCCAACCCCGAAAAAGCTATGCTGCGCCTGTGCCGCGTGCGCTGCCCGCACATGAACGAGATCACCCTGGAAGACACGCTGGCGGCCTTGCAGAAAACGCAGTATGTGATTGAAGTGCCGGAGGAGATTCGCCTGCGAGCGTTGCGCGCCGTAGAGCGGATGATCGCCATTGGGTAGGGACGACGGACGACTGACGGCGGACGACCGACGACAGACGATATGCAAACAGACGTTCTCATCATCGGCAGCGGGATCGCCGGGGCGACGGCGGCGCTGCAACTGGCGAAAGATCGCCAGCGGCAGATCACGGTGATCACGCGCGCGGCCGAACCCGCCGAATCGAATTCTTTTTACGCCCAGGGCGGTATCGTCGCCCGCGGGGAGGATGATTCGCCCCAGGCGTTGATCCAGGATGTGCTGCGCGCTGGGGATGGGTTGTGTCACCGCCCGGCGGTGGAGCTGCTGGCTGAGGAAGGCCCTCAATTGGTGGCGGATTTTTTGACCCATGAGGTGGGGGTGGTCTTTGACCGGGATGCAGACGGCTGCTTGATCTATGGGCTGGAGGCCGCGCATTCCCGGCGGCGCATTCTGCACGTCGGCGACCGCACCGGACAGGCGATCATGCAGGCGCTGACGGCTCGTCTGCGGGAGCAGCCTAACGTGCATCTGCTTCCCGAACACACAGCGGTGGATTTAATCACCTTCCCTCACCACGCGCGCGATCCGTTGCGTGTCTACCGGGGATTGAGCTGCCACGGGGCGTATGTCTTCGACCAGACGACGCGCCGGGTGAAGCGCATCCTGGCGCGCCAGGTGATCCTGGCGACTGGCGGTCTGGGGCAGATTTTCCTCAACACCACTAACCCCGCGGGAGCGCGCGGCGACGGCCTGGCGATGGCCTACCGCGCCGGAGCGCGGGTGATTAACCTGGAGTACATCCAGTTCCATCCCACGGCGTTGCACATGCCGGGAGCGACGAAATTTTTGATCTCCGAGGCGGTGCGCGGCGAAGGCG
>WFTY01000401.1 GCA_015485245.1 Anaerolineales bacterium
CTGTGTTCCCGTGCGTTTCTGCGGGAGGGGGCGCGGGCTGCGTTTTAAGGGGCCATTTTTTGAAGATTTTGTTAAAAATGCTTGCCACGATCCTGACTCCTCTTTGCATTAGGCTGGCAGGGCATACAGGCGATGATCGGTTGAACCAATGAAGACGACGTCCTCAACCACAATCGGTGAGCCGGTAATCGGGCCGCTGGTTTCAAACTTCCAGCGCAGATTGCCGTTTTTGGCGTCCAGGCAGTAGATATATCCATCCACCCCCCCGCAGTAGATGGCGTCTTTGTGAAGCACGGGTGAGCTGGAGACCTGATGTTCAGTTTTAAAGCGCCATACGGTTTTGCTGGTTTGCAGGTTGATGCAGTAGATATAGCCATCCGCCGAGCCGATGAAAGCATGGCGCTCGGTGACCCAGGGGGTGGAAATTGTGCCGCGCTCCATACGGAAGCGCCACAACGTCCAGCCCGTTTTGGCGTCCAGGGCGTAGAACTGGCTGTCTACCGAGCCAAAATAGACTACGCCGTTGGCGATGCGTGGCGAGGAGGTGATGGCGCGCTTGGCGCTGGCGTGCCAGCGGATTTTGCCGCTGAAATCGGAGCACAGCAGATCGCCGTGTTCTGTGCCGAAATAGATGGCGTCATTGGTGACCAGTGGCGTGGAGCGCACCGGCGCGTTGCCGTTGATCTCCGAGACCACCCGGCCGGTCTCGGCGTTGATGATGTACAGGTAGCCATCGTCCGAGCCGATGAAGACGTGCCGGTCGCTGAGTGCTGGCGAGGAGTGAATCGGCCCGTTTGTCTCGCACGTCCACAGGGCGGTGCCGGTGGCGATGGAGACGGCGTGCACGTGATGATCTTTGGAGCCGATGTAAACCGCCCGCTTGTAATGGGCCGGCGTGCTGACCACGCCTCCCTCGCTGGCATATTTCCAGATCAGCTCGCCGCCGTCCGCTTTGAGGGCGTAGAGGTTGTGGTCATACGAGCCGATGTAAACGCGCCCTTTGTGGTAGAGCGGTGTGCCGCGGATTTCATCTTCGCTCTCGAAAACCCAGATGGGTTGGATATGATAATCTTGAAAGATTGCTGCGGTGCCCTTTTGATGATAGGCCGCGCCCCCCTTGCGGGCTACCAGGATGAGCGCCTCTTTCATCTCGTTGGCGTCGCGGAAGCGGTCTTCGGCGTTGTATTGCAGGGCGGTGTCGACGATGTTTTCCACCTCAATGGGGACTTCCGGGTTGAGCTGGCGGATGGGCCGTTCGGAGAAGGTGAAAGGCGTTTCGTCGCGTGGGTCGATGCCGGTGAGTAAGTGGTGCAGAGTCGCCCCCAGGGCATAGATGTCCACCTGGGGGGTGGCTTCGCCGCGATATTGCTCCGGCGGCGAATACCCCTCCGTGCCGATCATCGTCCCTTTTTGCCCCGCCTGGAACTTCTTGGCGATACCAAAATCGATCAATACAATGTGGTTTGAGGGGGTGATCATAATGTTGCTGGGCTTGATATCGCGAAAGATGATTGGCTCCGGCTCGCGAGTGTGCAGGTAGTAGAGTACATCGCACAGTTCAATGGCCCAGATCACTACCTGTTGCACAGGCAGTAGCCCTTCGGTTTCGTCAAGCACTTTTTCCAGGTCCTTGCCGGGGATGTATTCCATCACCAGGTAGGTGCGCTTTCCCAGGGTGAAGTAATCGTGGATTTTAGGGATGGCTGGGTGGTTGAGCGTGGCGAGGATGTTGGCCTCGCGTTCGAAATTTCGGACCAGCGTTTTGCGTACCGCTTCGTCGCCGATTTGAGGGACGATTTCCTTGACGGCCACATATTTGGTCACCGAAAAGCGATTGTCGCGCGCCAGGTACACCGCGCCCATGCCGCCGACGCCCAGGATCCTTTCGATCTGGTAGCGGTTTTCCAGAACAACCCCGGGAGTGAGCTGTTGCCCGTTTGGAGGGAGATCTTCCGGGCTGAACCTTTGAGTGATTTGGTGAGTATCCAGGATGGCCTCCTTACTGCCAACCGTTGGGATTCAATGCGCTATAGGACTTGAGCGTTTGCCTGTCCGGGATGAGACGTATTCAGTGAAGTGTGCAAAGTCTGCTGTCACTTGCTTGGGTAGTATTATAAGCGACCTGTGCCCTGAAATCCAACTTAAGAAGTGAAACTTCTCCGAGAAGTTTCACTTCTTAAGGGTGTATTCCTGGATAGGCCTGTGATTCAGGGCCAGGTTGGCCGAAATGAACTTAGAGCCTATCCGTGAATTGCGCCGTCGGGTGAGTTTATCCGGCGCCTTTCTGAATTTGCGGAGAGATGCTTAACCGCCGCGCCAGTCGATGGGCGTTTTGGGTTTGTTGTCCAGGATCGCCTCGATGCGTTCCATCACGTCGGGGGTCAGTTGCTCAACAACGTCGAGGGCTTTCATGTTTTCTGTCACCTGTTCAGGGCGCGAGGCGCCCGTGATGGTGGTGCTCACATTGGGGTTTTTCAACGTCCAGGCCAGGGCGAGTTGCGCCATGGAGCAGCCCAGTTCTTCAGCGATGGGCAGCAGTTGCCCGACCTTTGCGATGTTCTTTTTGGCAGTTTCATCCGTGAAGCGTTTGCGCAGCCATTCGTATCCTTCCAGTGTGGCGCGCGATCCTTCGGGAATGCCGCGATTGTATTTGCCGGTGAGCAACCCGCTGGCCAGCGGGCTCCAGATCGTCGTCCCCAGCCCGATTTCTTCGTAAAGGGGCGCGTATTCGACCTCCACGCGCTCGCGATGGAACATGTTGTATTGCGGTTGTTCCATTTGCGGGGGGATCAAGTGCTCGCGGCGGGCGACGGCATAAGCCGCCATGATCTGTTCGGCGCTCCACTCGCTGGTACCCCAGTAAAGCGCCTTGCCCTGGTTGATGACGTGGTTGAAGGCGCGCACGGTTTCCTCGATGGGCGTGTGTAAATCGGGGCGGTGGGCAAACACCAGATCGACGTAATCGAGTTGCAGGCGCTGCAGGGCGGCATCAACGCCTTCGATGATATGCTTGCGTGAGAGGCCGCGGTCGTTAGGGCCTTCGCCGCCCCAGAAGATTTTGGTGGAAATGACCAGATCGGAGCGTTTCCAGCCCGCGCGCTTGAGCACCCGCCCCATGATGACTTCCGCCTCGCCACCAGCATAGGCCTCGGCGTTGTCGAAGAAGTTTACGCCAGCATCGTAGGCTGCTTTCATCATGGCATAGGCTTTGTCTTCGTCAGCCTGGGTGCCGAAAGTCACCCAGGCTCCGTAAGAGAGCGCTGAAACTTTCAGGCCAGAGGATCCCAGATAACGGTATTCCATACGAACTAACCTCCTGATAATTTGGGTTGAATGTGTTGTTGTCCACGCCGCCAGGCGTCGTTCGAGGGCGCGGCCAGCACAGGGGCGCTTTGCACGCCGTAATCTTCACCGGGGATGAGGGGGAACAGGGCTTCGCCAGTATGAGCAGCGACGACTCCGCCTGCCTCGCGCATAATCAGCCAACTGGCGGCGAAATCCCACACTTTGGGCGTGGTTTCGAAGGCCAGCGCCGCGCTGCCGCGCGCCACCGTCACCAGGTTGTAGGCGGCAGAGCCGAGGATGCGGGTTTTATAGGGGAGGGCGACGTGATAACGTCGGATTGTGCGGGAACAGCAGGCGAAGAAGGTAAAAGGGCGCCCTTCCGCCTCGGTGGTGATGCGGAGCGGCTGTCCGTTGAGGGTGGCGCCGCTTCCCTCCTCCGCAGTGTAGAGCTCATCCAGCAGGGGAAAGTACAACGCGGCCAGCGTAGGCGTTCCCTCCTCCAGCCGGGCTATGGAAACGCCCCAATGGTGCAACCCCAGGCTGAAATTGGTGGTGCCATCCAGGGGGTCTACCACCCACACGGTGGGATGGCCGGATGGGTAGCGGGTATCGCCTTCCTCGGTGAGGATGCCGTCCTCAGGGTAGCGCTCGCTGATGCGCTGGCGAATCAGGGCATCGGCAGCCATATCGGCCTTGGTCAGCGCCGTGTGGTCGGCCTTGACGGTCACGCCGATACCCTGGAGGCTGAAGTACGATCGCAGCAAATCACCTGCTTCCAGCGCCAGTTTGGTGATGAAATCTAAATTGTTTGACATACGGGGGAGTATATCACGCTCCTCCGTTAATGTGCCTGGAGGAGTGCCGGCGCGGCGCTCCAGACGTCTGAGCAGCCGTGTTATACTGTTCAGATGGAGGAGACAGTTCTATGTCGCGATACCGGGTGATCCATCGCGATACGGGAGAAATCTGGGAGGTGGAAGCTCCCTCTGCAGATGACGCTCGGCGTGTGGTGGGTTGGGCGCTGGGTACCTGCCGGGTGATCTTGTTGCCCAAAGGGCCGTATGTCTCTATCCAGCCGCCGCGGGTGGCGGTTCAGGTCACCCCCCCGATTCCGGGAACCGGTTATATCTGTCCGGACTGCCGCGTGACTCTGGCGCGCAACGAAAACCCCACCTGGTGGCATTGCCCTTCCTGCGAGTTGCTTTATCATGCCGGGGAGGAAAGGTACTATCGTGAAGATGAGTTAAGCGGGGGAGTTTGAGTGCAATAGGTATCTATCCAAAAATTCAGAAAGGCGCCGGTTGAGGTTCTTGAAACCAGTGCCAGGTTTCGATGAATTCAACCGCCGGCGCAATTCTCGGACAGGTTCTAGGATGGCCTGGTGGGTTTATGCGGGCTGGTCGTTCGAGAGCTGCCAGTAAGGGCGCGTGATGGGGTGTTGCATGTATTCGCGCACGCTGTCCTCCACGCTGATTTCCTCATGAAGCACTGCATTGAAGTAAGTGTTCGTCCAGCAATAAAGCTGGGAGAGAGCGGCGCGCAGTTCGAGCAGGATCAGCTTGGCCAGCGGGCCAGCTTCGGCGAGGAAGCCGCTTTCGTGAAAATCGCGCTCGGTTTGAGCGATGTCGTACTTCAGGCGGATGATCTTTGCCTGCCAACGGTTTCGTTGAAAGGTGATCTGGGCGTAGGCGGCGCGCGTATCGCCGTCAAAGGGCAGACCGACGGAACCGGCGTTAATCACCAGGCATTCGTCAATCTGGCGTACCAGGGGACGGTGGGTGTGCCCAACGGCGATTACGCTGGGAGCTGGAGCGATCAGCCGGGCGATGAGGCGATCGCTCATCTCCGGGTAGATTCCGCTGCGGTTGTCGCGCATGGATGCGTGTACGCCGCGGAATTCCCTTCCGCCAATGTGTTCGTGGTAGGCCTCGGGC
>WFTY01000402.1 GCA_015485245.1 Anaerolineales bacterium
ATGGAGGCTGCCTTACAGCGGCACTCGCTGCGGGTGGTGGAACAACGTCAAATTGAAGACTGGATCGCAATGGCAGTGGAGCCGCAACCATGAACACAGCACAATCTCCCTCTCTTCCTCCCGAACCGCCGCTGGTCAAACGTCCGCGGGCGGTGATTGTGGGGGCGTCTTCCGGCATTGGCGCCGCCCTGGCGCGCAAACTGGCCGCCGAAGGCCATGCCCTGGCGCTGTTGGGCCGCCGCGCCGAGCGGCTGGAGAATCTCGCCGATGCGCTCAACCGCGCCGCGGGGGAAACGGTGGCGCTGGCCTTCTCCCACGATGTCACCCGCTACGAGGAAATCCCCACCTTGTTTCAGCAAATCATCCGCACCCTGGGCGGGGTGGATTTGGTCGCCTATGTTGCCGGGGTGATGCCCGCCGTCGGCCCCTCCGAGTACAACTTCGCCAAAGACCGCCAGACGGTGGAGGTCAACCTGCTGGGGGCGATGGCTTGGCTGGACCAGGCCGCCGTGCTGTTCGAGGCCCAGGGATGCGGCCAGATTGTGGGCGTCTCCTCCATCGCCGGGGAGCGCGGGCGTGTGGGCAACCCGCCTTACCACGCCGCCAAAGCCGCGCTGACCACGTACCTGGAATCGCTGCGCAACCGCCTGACGCGCCAGGGCGTGCATGTGCTCACCGTCAAGCCCGGCTTTGTGGATACCGAGATGCTCGCCGGCGCAGCGCGCACCTTTTGGGTGATCTCGCCAGACCAGGCCGCCGAGGACATCTGGAAGGCCATTCGCCGCCGCAGGCAAGTGATCTTCACCCCGGCGCGCTGGGGACTGGTGGCGCTGGCGCTGCACCATATCCCCTCCTTCATTTTCCGCCGTCTCTCCTTCTGATGCCCATGTTGGAACTCAACCGCCTCACCCCGCTTACCGGTTTTGGCCGCGCCCACCGCGCCGTCAGTTACCTTTTCCGCCCCACCCATGTGGAACAAATCTCCGCCGTCTTCGACCTGGCGCGCAAACACGGCATGAGCGTGACGCTGCGCGGCGCAGGCCGCAGTTACGGCGACGCCGCCACCAACGCCGGGCAAATTGTGCTCGATTTGCAGCGCATGAACCGCATCCTGGCCTGGAACCCGGAAACGGGCGTGATTCGGGTGGAGCCGGGCGTGACCATCCGCCAGTTGTGGGAATACACGCTGGAAGATGGCTGGTGGCCGGCGGTGGTGCCGGGCACGATGGCCCCCACCGTCGGCGGCTGCCTGGCGATGAACGTCCACGGCAAGAACAACTACCGCGCCGGCACGTTTGGCGAGCACGTCAAAAAGTTCACCGCCCTGCTGCCCGATGGCTCCACGGTGACTTGCTCGCCGCGCCGCAACCGCGAACTGTTCTACAGCCTGATTAGCGGCATCGGCGTGCTGGGCGTGTTCACCTCCATCACCCTGCAACTCAAACGCGTGCATTCCGGCGAATTGCAGGTGGAAGCCTGGGCGCCCCCCAACCTGGGGGCGATGATCGCCGATATGGAAGCGCGCAAGGATAGCGACGATTACATCGTAGGCTGGATTGACGGCATGGCGGGCGGGCGTCAACTGGGACGCGGCCAGATTCACAGCGCCAATTACCTGCCGCCGGGGGAAGACCCCGCGCCGCACCGCACCCTGCGCCCCGAACACCAAAACCTGCCCGATACGCTTTTGGGGATTGTGCCCACCTCCATCTTGTGGCGGCTGATGGCCCCCTGGATGAACAACCCCGGCACGCGCCTGGTCAATTGGGGGAAGTACCTGGCCTCGCGCCTGGGGGAGCATAAAATCTACCGCCAGCCGCACGCCGCTTTCCACTTTCTGCTGGATTACATCCCCAACTGGATTCGCTCCTACGGCCCCGATGGGCTGATTCAGTTCCAGAGTTTTGTGCCCACGGCGCGCGCCGAGGCGACTTTTGCCCGAATGCTCGCCCTCACCCAGGCGCGCCGCCTGCCCTCCTACCTGGTGGTGATTAAACGCCACCGCCCCGATGATTTTCTGCTCTCCCACGCGGTGGATGGCTACTCGCTGGCGATGGATTTCAAGATCACCCGCCGCAACCGGGCGCGTTTACAGTCCCTTTGCGACGATCTGACGCAGATGGTGCTGGATGCGGGGGGGCGCTTCTACTTCGCCAAAGACAGCACCCTCTCGCCCGCGGCGGCGCGGCAATACCTGGGGGAGGAGACCGTGACGCGCTTCCTGGAACTCAAGCGCCGCCTCGACCCGGAGAACCTGCTGCAATCGGATCTCTACCGGCGGTTGTTTGGGGGGTGAGGCGTGTCATGTGTTCGTGTGTCACGTGTCACGTGATACGTCCACACATGACACGTGATACGCCAGCACGTGACACGCC
>WFTY01000403.1 GCA_015485245.1 Anaerolineales bacterium
CCTGGAGGTGGACACGCCCGCCTTCGTCGAGGTCGGCGATATCATTCGGGTGGACACCCGCAGCGGGTCCTACGTCACCCGCGTGTGACCGTCGGCGCGCGCCGTCAAGCCGCCGTCTACCCCCCTGATTTTCACGTGCTATAATCCGGCCATGCGCACCCCAGCCGGCCTTGAATGCCGTTACTTCTACGGCGATTACTATCGCGGTCGCCAGCGTGAGGAATGTCGCCTGCTGGCCGCGGCCAACCTTGAATGGCAGGCGCGCCTGTGCGCCACCTGCCCGGTCCCCGGCATCCAGCGCGCCAACGCTTGTGAACACATGCACCTCGTCCCGCGGATTCAGCGCCCCTACCTGATCCTGCCCCCCCAGGTGCGCGTCTCCGCATATTGCGAAAAATCCCGCCAGCCTGTATCCGAACCGCATATTGGCTGCGGTCAATGCCACCCACTGCCGCCGATCTTCACAGGAGCGTTTGATGACCCTGACGCTGTTGATTGACCTGGACGACACGCTCCTGGACAACGCCATGGAGACCTTCCTGCCAGCGTACACACAGGCGCTGGGCAAACACCTGGCAGACTTCCTCCCCCCAGCCACCATGATCGACGCGCTGATGGAGAGCACCAGACAGATGTTCGCCAACCAGCGCCCCGACCACACGCTGGAAACCGTCTTTTCCAACCGCTTCTTCCCTCGCATCGGCATCAGCGCAGAAACCCTGCGGCCGCAGATCGAGGCGTTTTACGCTCAGGTCTTCCCCACACTGGAGAGCACAACCCGCCCCCGCCCCGCAGCGCAGAAGCTGATGCGAACCGCCTTTCAGCGCGGTTATCGCGTGGCGATCGCCACCAACCCGGTATTCCCCCGCACCGCCATCCTGCAACGCCTGCGCTGGGCGGGCCTCGACCCGGCCAGCGACCCCATCGCCCTCATCCCCTCGATGGAGACCTTCCACTTCGCCAAGCCCAACCCGGCTTATTTTGCCGAATTGCTGACCTGGCTGGGATGGCCCAAAGGGGCCATCGTGGTGGTCGGCGACGACCCCAGCCTCGACATCGACGGCGGAGGCCAAATGGGACTTTCCACTTATTGGGTGCGCCCAGCGAAGGCCAGATTCCCCGAAGAGATGATCCCTCCCAGCGGCGAAGGCTCCATCGGGGAAGTCCTGACCTGGATCGACGGTCACCCCCCCGAAGAGCTGACGCCGGACTACACAGCGATCTCCGCCATTCAGGCCACTCTGCGAGGCAGCCCGGCGGCGTTGAGCAGCATGCTCGCCCCGCTCCCCGCGGAACAATGGCAGCGCCGCCCCCATCCAGAGGGATGGTGCCTGACGGAGATTCTGTGTCACCTACGCGATGTGGAACGCGAGATCAACCTCCCCCGGTTGAAAGCCATCCTGAGGCAGGATACCCCCTTCATCGTCGGCGTGGACAGCGACGCCTGGGCAGTCGAGCGCGATTACCGCTCCCAGGACGGCCCGGCGGCGCTGGACGATTTTCTCCAGGCGCGTCGGGAAACCCTGGCGCAACTTGACGCTCTTCATGCCGAGGATTGGCAACGCCCGGCGCAGCACGCCATCTTCGGCCCCACGACATTGCATGAACTATTCGAGATCATCGCCCGCCATGAACGCCTGCACATGCGGCAGGTGCATCAAACACTGAACAAATTAACCGCACCCGGAGCGGACGAACCTCACTCCGACGAACTCAGCGGCTCCCTGTCATAGAGCTGGCGATAGAGCGCCATCAGGTTGCGCTGGTGAAGCGCCTCCGCCAATCCTCCCAACAACACCCGATCTTTGCCGCAGGATTGCACACTCACCCCCTTAAGCAAATCGGCGGCATATTTGCGCCGCCCGGCCTTGCGCACCTCTCGCTTGATGGCGCTCAAATAGGTCAGGTGCGAATCCACCGTCTCATCGACTTCGCCGCGCAGCACGATATCGCCGTGGCCTTGAACGATATTCTCCAACCCCATCTTGCGAATCTGCTTCAACGAGGCGACTGTTTCATCAAAATCACCATCAACGATATACGGCAACGGCATGAACACGTCGCCGGAAAACAACACCCGGTCCTCCTCGCAGAGCACGCCGATGCCATCGGGGCTGTGCCCCGGCAGGCGGATCAGCGCCAGGGTTTTCTTATCCACCCGCAGACGGATCACCCCCTCGACAAAGGTCATCTGCGGCAGGACAATCCGCGTCTTTTGAAAGCCGGCGTTCTGGCGCCGGGTTTCTTTTAAAGATTCCACGCCGCGATCGGCCAACAATTCGCGGCAACGCTGGTGGGCGATCACCATCGCTCCAGGGAAAAAGCAACTCCCCCAGCTGTGATCGGCGTGATAATGCGTCAGGATCACGTAGCGAACGGGAACTTTCAACTCTCGCTCAATGAACTCGCGCATTTCCAGCGTCTCTTCAGGATACGCCAGCGTATCGATCGCCACCGCCCATTCACTCCCCACCACCACGCCAGCGGTCACCTGCGCGTACAGGTCGCTCTGAAAGACGTAAATATTCTCTGAAACCCGTTCTCGTTGCAGCATACACACCTCAGATCTGAAACTGCCGAAGGATAGCATAAAACCCCCATGCGCGTCAAGCATTGTGAATTTACCCACAATACATCGGACGAGCATTTGACAGCCACCCGACGCGCAGGTATAATCAGGCCAACATCGTCATAGCGTCACATCCGGGAGGAGTAATCGGTTACGGAACTGCCAGAGAGGGATCGGCCCCGGCTGAAAGCCATCCCCAGAACCAGCCGCTGAAGGTCGCCCGGACCGACTGCCGAAGAAATTCCACGCAGCGAACAAGGTCGCTAGGCAACAAGGATTACCCAGTTGCCTGTTCTCCGACAACCTGTTACCTGCCAGAAGAGTAGACCGGCACGGGTGAGCCCGTTACAGCGAAACCCTGATGACCGTCGGGGATGAGTGCGCCGCAGCAGCAATGCGCGGCGAATTGAGGTGGTACCGCGGAAACCTTTCGTCCTCAGTGATGGAAGGTTTTTTTGATTCTGTGGAGGAACAAGCCATGCGCGCGAAGATCATCCTGCTTGTAACGTTCTCGCTACT
>WFTY01000404.1 GCA_015485245.1 Anaerolineales bacterium
GGGCATAGACCAGGACGCGCAAGAGAACTTTTTCCACCCGGAGCGGCAGAACCCGCGCCGTCGCGGGGCGGGCGGCGTGCCGGTGCGCTCGGCGGAGGATTATCGCGCTCTCTACCGGGCCTCGCGCCGCGGCAATTACCCCCTGATGCGCACCTACAGCGGCACGGACGATTTCATCCGCCTGGCGGAGATGTACCTGGAGACCATCCACATCGCCTGGGCGGCGGTGCCGCTCTTCTGGTTCAACCGCATGGACGGGCGTGGCCCGTGGGACCTGGAGGGTTCGATCCGTGAGCATCAGAAGTTGATGCGCTGGTACGGCGAACACGGCGTGCCGGTGGAACTCAACGAGCCGCACCATTGGGGGATGCGCGACGCCCCGGATGTGGTCTTCGTGGTGGCGGCTTACCTCGCGGCCTACAACGCTCGCGCCTATGGCGTGCGCGATTACATCGCCCAATTGATGTTCAACAGCCCGGCGGGCCTCTCCGACGCCATGGATCTGGCGAAGATGCTGGCTGTGCTGGAACTGATCGCCCCGCTGGAAAAGGATGACTTCCGCATCTGGCGGCAGACGCGCACCGGACTGCTCAGTTACCCCCTCGACCCCGACCTGGCGCGCGCTCATCTGGCGGCCAGCGTGTACCTGCAAATGGCCCTCAAGCCACACATCGTCCATGTGGTGGGCTACGTGGAGGCTGACCACGCCGCCACCGCGGACGACGTAATCGAATCCTGCAAACTGGCGCGCCGCGCTATCGAGAACGCGCTGCGCGGCCAGCCGGATATGACCCGCGACCCGGCGGTGCAGGCGCGCAAGGATGAACTGGTGCGCGAGGCGCAGGTCACGCTGGAGGCCATCCGCGCCCTGGGCAGCGACAGCCCCGACCCGCTGGCGGACGCGTCCGTGCTGGCGCGCGCCGTCACCGCAGGGGTGCTCGACGCCCCACAGTTGAAGAACAACCCCTATGGACGCGGCGAGGTAATCACCCGCATTGATGAGCGCGGCGCCTGCGTGGCGGTGGACCCGTCCACCGGCCGTGTTCTTTCAGAACACGAGCGATTAAGCCTCGTTATGGAGGCCGTCTGAACCACGAAGAAAACAAAGGGTCTCTTGGAAACTCCCCTTTGTGATCAATCTGACGAGAAAGGAGTGAAGGATGAACGCGAAAGAAATTCGGCATACGGTTATCGGCGCAGGGCATGGCGGCAAAGCCCTGGCTGCTCATCTGGCGCTGATGGGCTTCAACGTGGCACTCTACAACCGCACGTTTGAGCATATCGAAGCCATCCAGCGACGCGGCGGCATTCTGCTGAAAAGCTCCGACAACGGCCCCGGTGGTTTTGGGCAGCTTCAGGTGGTGACCTCGGATATGCAAGAGGCGTTGGATGGGCGCGATGTGGTCTGGGTGGTGACTCCAGCCTACGCGCATGTGGATATCGCCCGCCAGGTCGCCCCCTATTTGCAAGATGGACAGATTGTGATCCTCAACCCGGGACGAACCCTAGGTGCTCTGGAGTTTTACCAGGCTTTACATGCTCAGGGGTGTTATGCGAATGTCACCATCGCCGAGACACAAACCTTCATCTACGCCTCCCGCTCCGAAGGCCCGGCGGCGGCGCGCATCTTCCGCATCAAGGAGGCTGTGCCGCTGGCGGCGCTCCCAGCCTGGAAGACCGATCAGGTGCTTGAGGTGGTGCGCTCCGCCTTCCCGCAGTTTATCCACGGCGGCAACGTGCTGCAAACCGGGCTGAACAACATCGGCGGCATCTTCCATCCCACGATCAGCCTGCTCAACGCCGGCTGGATCGAGGCCACCAGCGGCGATTTCCAGTTTTACCTCGATGGCGTCACACCAACGATCGCCCACATCATGGAGGCCATTGATCGCGAGCGCGTGCGCGTGGCCGAAGCCCTGGGCGTTAAGGCGATCACAGCGCGCAAGTGGTTGAAGCTGGCCTACAATGCCAAAGGCGACAACCTGCACGCTGCCATCCACAACCAGGTGGGATACCGCGGCATCCGCGCTCCACAGACATTGGATCACCGCTACATCCACGAAGACGTCCCCATGAGTCTGGTGCCCATCGCCTCGATGGGGCGGCGGTATGGCGTCTCGGTGCGCGGCATGGAAAGCCTGATCCGTCTGGCGATCATCGCCAATCAGGTGGATTACTGGCAGACCGGGCGCACGATGGAGAACCTGGGCCTGGATCACCTCAGCGCGGAAGAACTGCTC
>WFTY01000405.1 GCA_015485245.1 Anaerolineales bacterium
GAGTTCATGTTCGACGACGAGCGTGCAATGATCCGCGTTGACATGAGCGAGTATCAGGAGAAGCACACCGTCGCCCGGTTGATCGGCGCGCCTCCCGGCTACGTGGGCTATGATGAAGGCGGCCAGCTCACCGAGGCCGTCCGCCGCCGCCCCTACAGCGTGATACTGTTCGATGAGATCGAAAAGGCGCACCGCGACGTGTTCAACGTGCTGCTGCAACTGCTGGATGACGGTCGCCTGACCGATGGCCAGGGGCGCACGGTGGACTTCCGCAATACGGTCGTGATTATGACCAGCAACCTGGGCAGCGAGTTGTGGCAAGGGGAACACGGGGACGTGACACGTGACGACGTGACACGCGTATTACAGGCGCACTTCCGCCCGGAGTTCCTTAATCGCATTGACGAGATCGTGGTCTTCCATCCGCTGAGCAAGGAACACCTCACCAAGATCGTCGACATCCAGTTGCACCGGGTGGAAAAACTGCTGCGCGAGCGCGGTTACTCGCTGGAAGTCACACCCGAGGCGCGCGCTTATCTGGCCGAGGTGGGCTACGACCCTGACTTCGGCGCCCGCCCGCTCAAGCGCGCCATCCAACGCGAATTGCAAGACCCGCTGGCGCTGAAAATCCTCTCCGGCAAGGTGCGCGTAGGCGACCTGATCCGCGTCGACCGCGGTCCGGAGGGGCTGATCTTCGAGCGGGTTGCCGCCGCTGCCGAGAGCGGAGACGAAGAAGAGCCAGAAGTCATCGAAGGCGAAGTGGTGGCGTAGAACGACTGCGAGCAGTTATCCTACAGCAGACCTCCGAGTGGTCTGCCGGTTTCGTGTTGGTGCCTTTTTCTCACCGTAGAGCACGCAGAGGGCGCGGAGAGCCTTTTGGTTTCTTCGCGCTCTCAGCGCTCTCGGCGGTAAAACGGCAACCCGCAATGCTGTCAACACAGTTGGGGCTCCGCGGTGATTGACTTTTTGCAATCCTGTCAATGATATAATGCTGCCACCAAAAACTGAGCAGAGGGCCAGCATCATCCTCAACCTCAAGCGCCACTTCCTCATCAACCCCGACATCACCTTCCTCAACCACGGCTCGTTCGGCGCCACGCCGCGGGCGGTGTTGCGCGTCTACCAGCGCTGGCAACGCGAACTGGAACGCCAGCCGGTGGAATTCCTGGGGCGGCGCGCTCTGGGCCTGCTGGCCGAGGCCCGCGCCGCGCTGGCAGACTATCTGGGCACGCAGACCGAAAACATAGTGTACACCGCCAACGTGACGGTGGCGCTGAACATCGTCGCCCGCTCGCTGCAACTCGGCCCCGGCGGCGAGGTGCTCGCCAGCGACCACGAGTACGGCGCGCTGGACCGCACCTGGCGCTTCCTGGCCCGCCGGCGCGGCTTCCGTTACATCAACCACCCCATCCCTTTACCGCTGACCACACCCCATGCTTTTGTGGAACAGTTCTGGCAGGGCGTGACGGCGCGCACGCGGGTAATCTTCCTCAGCCACATCACCAGCCCGACGGCGCTCATCTTCCCGGTGAAGGAAATCATCCGGCGCGCCCGCGCCGCAGGCATCCTCACCGTGATCGACGGCGCGCACGCGCCGGGGCAGATCCCGCTCCGCCTGGACGAACTGGGCGCGGATTTCTACGGCGGCAACCTGCACAAATGGCTGTGCGCGCCCAAAGGTGCGGGTTTCCTGTACGCCCGCCGCGAGGCGCAGCCGCTGCTCCAGCCATTGGTGGTCTCCTGGGGGTATGAATCCGAACATCCGGGGCCTTCGCAGTTCATCGATCACCACGAGTGGTGGGGAACGCGCGACATCTCCGCCTTCCTCAGCGTCCCCGCCGCCATCGAATTCCAGCGCCAACACGACTGGCCGCGGGTGCGCGCCGCCTGCCACGCGCTGCTGCGCGAAACCGTGGCCGCCATCAACGAACTCACCGGGCTGCCGCCCCTCGCCGATGATACCTGGTACGCCCAGATGGCCGCCGTCCGCCTGCCGGACGATGTGAACACAACAGCGCTGAAAACCCGCCTGTACGACGAACACCGCGTTGAAGTCCCCCTCCTGGAGTGGAACGGGCAAAAGTTGCTGCGCATCAGCGTGCAGGGCTACAACTCGCGCCGCGATGTGCAGCGATTGCAGCGGGCGCTGGCACGCCGGCTGGCTGCGGCGTAATCCCCCACAAAAACAGGCAGGCCATTGGGTCTGTCTGTAAAATTGGAGGGCGCATCACTCCCTCGGCGGGTTGAGCAATTGCCCCACATGCCGGGCGCCTTCCTGGCCGGTCACCGCCAGCCCTTATGGCGGTTTCGCCGGTCGACGAGTGATCACCTAGCGGCGGAAGATGTTGGGGACGGCGTTGTACTCCTCCCGCCAGATTTCGGCGGCCTGTGAGTAGGTGACGTAAACCGCCTGCCCGCGCTCGACAAAGGGAGCCAGTTCGTCCAGCACAGCCAGCAACCTGGCGTGATCCTCCGGATGGAAGACAATCCCCTGCGGCACGGCGAGCGTGACGGTGTACATCGCATCGGCGGGGATGACTCCTGCTTCCATCTGGTCGAGCAGGGATTGCACATATTCCGGCGTGGAGAGATCGGTGGGGTGGGCGCTCCAGTCGTCATGCTCCCCCGGCCCGATGTAGATAAACGGCCCCTCGGGGTCGTGCACCCAGAAATCATCGCCAGCGCCCTTGGGAATCCACACCCCGCTGGCGACATCGTCGTCGCTGAAATCCCCCAGATGATGCCGGGAACTGACCGCCAGGGTGAGCATTTCAGGTTTCCAGGTGAAGCCGGGCGTGATCTGCCCATCCTCGCCCGCCGCCAGGCGCGCCCACTGATCGGGGTCATCCCACACCAGGCCGCCCATCGTCTCGCTGACCGTGGTCAACTGCCCGCCCAGGTAGCGGATGTCGGCATAGTTGTCCTTCCCTTCGATATCCCAGCCGCCCTCCTGATGGGGATCGATCTCGTAGCCGTAATGCGCCACCAGCTAATCGAGCACATTCAGGCCGTCTGTAGTTGCCTTCAAAGCATCGCTCTCGCAGCGCGAAACGCCCATCAAAAACTCGTATTCGATTTGCAGGTTGACGGCGAGGCTATAAGGGGCAATCGCCTCGGCGAAGTCGAGCAGTTTCCGGCGAAAATCAGGGTAGGCGTCACAATTGGCGTAAGCGGGCACGTCTTCGATGTGGACAGCCACGGTCAGGTAGACCGGAGGGATGCTGATCTCCCCGGAGGACGGCGCGGGGGCCGCGGATGGGGACGATGCGCCGTGCAAACTGAACATCTCCAGCGCGTATTGGAGGGTCAACTGCTCCAACGAGCGCGTCTCCTTTTCGGAGAGCATCGCGGGGGGATTGGCCGGGTCGTAGGTCTGATCGGGGGGCAGATCGTTCAGGCGCACCCAGGGGGGCTCCCCCTGCACCGCAGCGTTGACCATGTTGATGGCGTGTTCCACATCGGGCTGGACATGATCCTTCTCGGATTGCAGACGCTGGTAAGGGACCTGAACGTCGGGGATTAAGTTGAGGGCCTCGCGCTGGGCCCAAAAGTCCGCATCATCGCAAGGAGCGAAATCAATGTGTGTGTTCGCCGAGCAGCCCACAGTGGTGTCAAAGCGGTCGGCAGGGCCTTCCCAATCCATCAGGAAGGAAACCGGCAGATCGGGATGGCGCGCCAGCGCCCCGGAGGCCATGGTGATTCCGTAGGAGAAGGAAGCCACCCCCAGGCGAGCCGGGTCCACCTGAGGCAGCGCGGCGGCGAATTCGATCACCGCGGCCAGCCCATCTTGCTGGGCGTAGCCGTCATAGTCCTCGATGCCATCGCTCCGCCCGCGGCCGTCCGGGTCGAAGGCCACGACAACGATGCCCTCCCCCGCCAGGACGTCGGCAAGATTGTCGTTTTCGTCAGGGCTGCTGGCGTAACCAATCCCGCCGGGGACAATCACCAGCGCGGGGTAAGGCCCCTGGCCTCCCGCCGGTGTGGTCACGATCACATACAGTTGCGCCCCGGTCGCCGGGTTGGTGACCCAATATTCGCCCGCAGCGTCTATCGCTGGGGGAGATATTTCCCCGCCGTGAGCGCTGCTCTCGCTGCAATCCTGCGGGCAGTTTTGGGCGTTCTCCGGCCCGTCGCAGGCGCCATCGCCACAGCGTTTCTCAGATGCGCCGGTTTCTCCCTGCAGGGGAGCCGCGGCGCTTTCCGCCGGCGGCGTGGGCGTCGCCAGACCGCAGGCCAGGGCAGTCAAAACAAGCATCAAAAGGGGATAGCGTTTGCGGTGCATGGTAGTCTCACCTGAGATTTCCGAAGTCTTGAAGACTTCGGAAATCTGGATCAAGGCGCCAACTGCAAGAAAATTTCCAGCGCATCCTCATGGTACTGCGGATGCTCGAAGAACCCGCCGTGCCCGGCACCGATGTCTTCCACATAACGCTCTACAATCCCGCCGTGGCTGGTGATGACCTCGACCGTGTTGCGCATGTTTTCGGCCTGCTTCTCATCTCCGGCGTAGAGGTAGAAGTGCTTGCCTGCAAAGGCATCCTCGCCATAGACGCCGTTGTACAGGTCGGTGGTGAACACCTTGCCCACCGACATCTCGCTGGGATCGGTTTTCATGCCGCCATCGTGAGCGATGAGCAGCCGCAGGTAGTCCGTGCCGTTCACCCGGTCGAGGTAAGCCAACTGGAAACTGATTTCGGAGCCCTGGCTCCAGCCGCGGTAGGCGCTCTTATCCAACTGAGCGTCATATTTGTAGGCCATGTAACGCAAAGCGGTATCCATAAAGGTGAAGACGTGCTCGGCGGGGTGCATCTCCTCGCCTTCGCCGGTCCACCACTGGATGGAAACCACCGCGTAGCCGTACTTCCGGGCGAAGGGCAGTTCCTGCGCCATCTGGAAATACGAACTGCCGGTGTGCCCGTGGGCGACGACCATCACCCGCCGCGTGTCCATTTGCTCATAGCCTTCCGGCACCCAGAGGATGAAAAAGGCATCCATCGACTCCAGGTTGACGA
>WFTY01000406.1 GCA_015485245.1 Anaerolineales bacterium
CGCAGTTGTTTGAGCGTTTGCGCCAGGCCGATCGTGCCGTATTCTCGTGTGCGGGTTACGTGGTCCAGGTCAAGGGTCTCGGTTAAGATCGTTTCGTGGCCCCCAGTTTGTTGGAGAATGCGTCCATCAGGGTCAACAATGAGCGAACGCCCGCCGCCGTACGGCCCGATCCCATTGATGCTGATCAGGTAACATTGGTTGAAGATCGCGTTAGCCTGCATCATCACCAGCTCTAAGGTGCGGTCGGAGGTCGGCGTCATGGTTGGCTGGAGGATGACTTCCGCCCCCATCCAGGCTAACGTGCGCGCCACCTCGGGGAACCACAAGTCATAGCAGATAGCGACCCCAAAGCGCCCTACGTCTGGCACATCGAAGACGCAGAATTCATCCCCGGGTTTGGTGGTTGATTCGTAGGGCAGCCAGGGAAACATCTTGCGGTACTTTGCCACGATTTCCCCATCCGGCGAGATCACAACCGCTGTGTTGTAAATATGCCCCTTATCCTTTTCGTAAAGCGAGCCAGGCAGAATCCATTTTTTCGTCCGGCGGGCAATTTTGCAGAATTGATCTGTAGCGGGGCCAGGGATCGGTTCGGCGTTGTGCTTCCACATATCCGGCGGATCCACAGAGACGAACTGCACCAGCCCGGGAATCGCCAGCTCGTGGAAAAGGATCATTTGGATCCAGGGGAAATTCAGGCTGATCTGCGAGATGACGTCAGTCATTTTGGAGATTGTTGCGTCTTTATCCCAGGGAACGACGGACATCTGGACTCCAGCGATACCAAATAAGCGTGACATTGTGTACTCCTATGGAGAAGGATGAATATGGACACCGGAAGCGGGTTCAACAAGGTGGCAGGCGACCAGGCGCCGCTCTGCGACCTCCGTCAACGCGGGTTCCACACGTTGGCAGATCTCTTGTGCTAGCGGACAGCGCGTGTGGAAGCGACACCCCGAAGGCGGGTTGACCGGGCTGGGTATTGTTCCCTGCAGGATGACGAGATCTCGCGGCTGATCGCTGACCTCTGGAAGCGGGATGGCCCCCAGCAGTGCTTGTGTGTAGGGGTGGAGTGGCTGACTGAACAGTGTTTCGCTCTCTCCAACCTCAACCAGCTTGCCGAGATACATCACCCCGATGCGGTTGCTGATGTGCTGCACTACGTTCAGGTCATGGGAGATGAAAAGGTAAGTCAGAGCGTGCTCGGTGCGCAAATCGTCTAACAGATTGATGATTTGCGCCTGCACCGAAACGTCGAGCGCCGAAGTCGGCTCGTCCAGCACAATCAGCCGCGGGTTGAGCGCCAGCGCACGGGCAATCGCCACCCGCTGACACTGACCGCCGGACATCTCGTGCGGGTAGCGGTTGAGATGCTGTTTTCCCAGCCCAACTTTAGTGAGTAAATCTAGCACATAGGCATGGATTTCATCTTTGGGGAGGGCGTGGTGTGTCCGCAGGGGTTCAGCGACGATGTCTTTGACTTTGAAGCGCGGGCTGAGGGATGAAACCGGCGTTTGGAAGACCAATTGCATCTCCCGCCGCAGGCGGCGGATTTCCACGCCTTGGAGTTGAGTCAGGTTTTTGCCGTTGAAGATGATCTCGCCTGCAGTGGGTTCCAGCAGCCGAAGGACAAGCCGCCCCAGGGTGGTCTTGCCGCATCCGGATTCGCCGACCAGCCCGAAGGTCTCGCCTGCGAAGATCTCCAGGCTCACCCCGTCCACGGCATAAACGTGGCGGACGTCCCCTGTCAGCCAGCCGCCGGGCAGACGGAAATGTTTTTTGATGTCGCGTATCTGCACCAGGGGGGCGGTTTGCTCAGGCACTGGTCACCTCCTCGCTGCGGAAACACGCGCTGACGTGCGCCGGACCGACCGGCACCAGCAGGGGTTGCTCCTGCGTGCAGCGTTCGAAGGGCAGTTCGCAACGCGGCGCAAACGGGCAGCCAATCACCGCCCCTGGGTTGAGCGGCACCGTGCCGGGGATTGCATCCATCCGCTTGCCGCGAGATGGAGGCCTGGGAATGGCTTTGAGCAAACCGCGGGTGTAGGGGTGCTGCGGGCTGCGGAAAATTTCGCGAGTGGGGCCGCTTTCGGCCACTCGGCCCGCGTACAGCACCGCCAGCCGGTCGCAGGTGTTGGCGACCACCCCCAGGTTGTGCGTGATCAGGATGATGGAGATGCCGAAGCGCTCGCGCAAATCCTTGAGCAGGGCCAAAATCTGCGCCTGGATGGTCACGTCCAGGGCGGTGGTTGGCTCGTCGGCGATCAGCAGTTTGGGCTGGCAGGCCAACGCCAGGGCAATCATCGTGCGCTGCTGCATCCCGCCGGAAAGCTGGTGCGGGTAGGATTTCAGGATGCGCTCCACGTCGGGGAGGCCGACGGCGGCGAACATCTCCGCCAGACGGACGCGGGCTTCCTTCTGCGAGATGGGGAAGTGTTCCTGGACGATGCGGCTCAACTGGTTTCCGATGGTGAACACCGGATTGAGCGAGGTGGTCGGGTCCTGGAAAATCATGGCGATTTGCCCGCCGCGCACCTTGCGCAT
Source organism: Anaerolineales bacterium (assembly GCA_015485245.1). Taxonomy (GTDB): domain Bacteria; phylum Chloroflexota; class Anaerolineae; order Anaerolineales; family UBA11858; genus J130. The sequence goes on from WFTY01000406.1 coordinate 2,545, forward strand.
CTCCCGGTCCGAAAGGTCGAGCAGGTTCCGCCTGTCGAAGGTGATTTCGCCCTCGGTGATGGTGGCGGAATCCGGCAGCAGGCGCAGCACCGAAAGTCCGGTGACGGTCTTTCCGCAGCCGGTTTCACCCACCACCCCGAAAATCTCGCCGGGCTGGACGTCCAGCGTGACGCCGCTGAGCACCTTCAATGCCCCGCGACTGGTCTTGAATTCCAGGTGCAGGTTCCGGATTTGCAGCAAAGGTTCGCTCATTGGTATTGCCTCGGGTCGAAGACGTCGCGCAGGGTGTCGCCCAGCAAGTTGAACGCCAGCACAGCGATGAAAATCGCCAGGCCAGGGAAAGTGGAGAGCCACCATTGTTTGAGGATGTACGAGCGTCCTTCACTGATCATTAGCCCCCAATCGGGATTGGGCGGTTGGGTACCCAATCCGATGAAAGCTAACCCGCCCATCGCCAGGATGACCGTTCCCAGATCGACAGTGGCCTGCACCAGGATGGGGGAAATCGTGTTGGGGAGGATGTGCCGCAGGATGATGACGGAATCGCGTAGGCCGGTGGCCTGCGCGGCCTCGATGAAGGCGCGTTCTTTCAAACTGAGCGTTACGCCGCGCACCAGACGCGTGTACCAGGGCCACCAGGAGATGATCATTGCCATCGCGGCGTGTTTGAGGCCGCGCCCCAGCACGGCGGTGATCGCCATCGCCAGCAGCAAAAACGGGAACGCCAGAAACAAATCGGTGATGCGCATGATGACTTCATCCACCCAGCCGCCTTTATAGCCGGCGATTGCCCCCAGCGGCGCGCCAATCAGGATGGCGAAGACGACTACGCCAATGGGCACAATCAATGCCGGGCGTGCGCCGACGATCACCCGGCTGAGCACGTCGCGCCCCAGGCG
>WFTY01000407.1 GCA_015485245.1 Anaerolineales bacterium
AAGCCAGCAACGCCACGCCCACTCCTCCCGGCCCCACACCCACGCCGGAAATTGGCTACGGCGTACTGTGCGTCATCCTTTACAACGACATCAACGGCGATTCAATGCGCCAGGAAGAAGAACCTTTCATCCCCCAGGGAGTGATCAACATCACTCGCGCCGATGGCGGCTACTCGCTTGAATACCAGACCCTGAACGGCCTGGAACACTTTTGCACAGAAGAGATCGAAGAGGGGGAATACACCATCACCGCCGCCCTCCCCGAAGGGTACAACCCCACCACGGCGCTGAACACCACTATCTACCTCAACCCCGGCGACGAGACATACCTGGACTTTGGCGCCCAGCCCAGCGCGCAGACGGTCAGCGACGCCCCCGCGCCGGTGGACACCAGCAACCGCTCCCCGCTGCTGGGCGTTGCCGGAGGGCTCATCCTGCTGGCCGGGGTCGCCCTGGGAATTTACGCCGCGCTGCTGCGCCGCGGCGGTTAGTCCTCCGCATACCCCTGCGGGTGCGTGCGGTGCCACGCCCAGGCGCTGGCAATAATCGCCTTCAGGTCGGGGATTTGCGGCTGCCAGCCCAGCTCGCGGCGGATGCGCTCGGAGGAAGCCACCAGTCGCGGCGGGTCGCCGGGCCTGCGGGGGGTCTCCACTGCCGGGATAGGATGCCCGGTGACTTCGCGGGCGGTCTCAATCACCTGGCGCACCGAATAGCCCGCCCCGTTCCCCAGATTGTAGATCAAACAATCCCGCTCCTCCAGGGCATCCAACGCCAGCAGGTGGGCGGAAATCAAATCCTGAATGTGGATGTAATCCCGGATGCAGGTGCCGTCCGGGGTGGGGTAATCCGTGCCGAAGATGTAAATCTGCTCCCGCTTTCCCAGAGGGACCTGCAACGTCAGGGGGATGAGGTGCGATTCGGGCTGGTGCGCCTCGCCGCGATGCGGCAGCGCCCCGGCGGCGTTGAAGTAGCGCAGCGCGGCGTAGTGCAGGCCGTGAATCCGGCGGTACCATTCCAGCGCCTGTTCGATCATCAACTTGGTCTGCCCGTAGACGTTGGTCGGCCCCAGGGGGGAATCCTCACTCAGCGGCTCGTCGCTGGATTGATATACCGCCGCCGTGGAGGAGAGCACAAAACGCTTCACGCCCGCCTGCACCGCCAGCTCAATCAGCCCCAATGAATGGCTCAGGTTGTTACGGAAATACTTGCCAGGGTCTTTCATGCTCTCGCCCGCCTCGATGAACGCGGCAAAGTGCATCACCGCATCGTAGGGCTGCGCGGCGAGCGCGGTGCGTAGCGCCGCGGCGTCCCCCAGATCAGCGTGAACAAACTCCGCCCCGGCAGGGACCGCAGCACGATGACCGGTGACCAGCGAATCAAACACGGTGACGTGATGCCCGGCTTCCAGCAAGGTTTCCGCGGCGGTGGAGCCAATATAGCCCGCGCCGCCGGTGATAAAGATGTTCATAGGGTTGACCTCTTGGTTGTTATTAGTTGAGGGACAACAGACGACGGACGGCAGACCGCGGGCCGTCGTCTATCGTCCGCGGTCTATCATCTGTCGTCCGTCGTCCTCTTCGCCAGCACACGGCGCATATAACGCTCGCGCTCCACCACAGCACGCCAGTGTGTGCCCTCGCCAAGTTTTTCCTGTTCATCCCAGGTTTCCACAGCCAGCAGCACGCGGTTTTTCACAACCTCCAGCACCTCAGCGACGACGCGGACGCGCGCGCCGATCGGTGTGGGGGCCAGGTGCTTCACATCCACGCGGACGCCCACGCTCAGGTAGCCCTCCGGCAGATGTTCAGCGAGCAGACGGTTGGAAACCCGCTCCATAAAGGAGATCATCCAAGGGGTACCCAACACACGCTCGTCGCCGCTGCCGATATGATAGGCGGTGTGTTGCTCTTCTACGGTGAAGGTTTCGGTGCGGGCCGTGCCAGGAGAGATAAGTGTTTGTAGTTCCATGCTTTACTCCACAAAAGACGCCTGACTGCCGACCGTGGTCCCTGGTCATCGGTCTTTCACGCCGCGGCCCACCAATCCGCGCCTTCGCGCAGGCCGAGGGCGGTCAGGCGGGCCCGGATGAGTTTACGCGCCCCGCGGGCACCTACCGCTACCAGCAATACCGGTTTGCGATATTGCTTCCAGAGCGGCATCAACTCCTCGGGGGCGAGGATCGGTCGACCGCGACGGGTGCTGCCGATTTTCTTGGGATCAACATCCACATAAGCGGTCAATTCCACGCCCTGACGCTGCAACTGCTTGCCCAGCCGCCGCCCCATCATCCCCGCGCCCCAGAGGATGACAGCATCGCGTCCATGCAACGGCCCGCGCGCCAGGTAGTGTGCCTTGCAGCGCAAAAAATTCTCCACCGAGTAACGGCTGTCGGTGCGGGTGAGGCGAGCGGGGTGCTCGCGCCATTCCAGCAACACGCGAGGGATCTTGGCGAAGCGCGCCCCCGCCAGATACAGACGCAGGTAGAGGTCGTAATCCTCCGGCCAGCCGCGCTCTTGATAACCGCCCATACGCTCCAGCCACTTGCGGCGCATCATCACGCTGGGGTTGGGCAGCGGGCTTTCGACGAAGATCTCACGGCGGATGTCCGCGTCGTTCACCAGGCTGTTGAGCCACTCGATGTAGATGCGGAAGCCCTCGCGCACATCACCCGGCGGGAAGCCCCGCACCAGGCTGCTGACCACCGCTACGTCGGGGTGCGCATCCAGATAAGCAGCCTGTTCCGCCAGCCGGTCGGGGAGGGAGCGGTCATCGGCGTCCATGCGGGCGATGTACTCCCCGCGGCAGGCATCCAGCCCGGCGTTGGCGGCGGCGATCACCCCGCCGTGGGAGCAGGATAAAACCCGAAAGCGGCGATCGCGCCCGGCCCAGGCCTGCAAAATCTGCCAAGTGGCGTCCTGTGAGCCATCATCCACCGCCACGACTTCAAAATCGGCCAGCGTCTGATGGGCAAGCGAATCCAGAGCTTCTTCCAACGTAGCCGCGGCGTTGTAACAAGGCATCAACACCGAAACAAAGGGCATGCGGCGATTGTACCCGAAAGCAACCAGCTTGCAAACACGCGGCGGGGCGCGGTATGATTGAAGCTGAAACCACATTGCAGAGAGGTGATCATGACGACCCTACCAACCAACCTTCAAGACCTGCTGGCGAACTTTCTCACTTTCCTGCCGCGCCTGGTAGTTTCACTGATGATTTTCGTCGCCGGTCTGTACCTGGCCGGGGTCATCAGCAAACTGTTGCGGCGGATGATGGAGAAGCGCGAGGCCGATCTGGAGATCACCCTGCTGCTGACGCAGCTCACCCGTTGGACGGTGATCACCCTGGGGGTGATGATCGCTCTGGAGCAGATCGGCTTCGACCTGACGGCGTTCCTTGCCGGACTGGGGATTCTGGGTTTCACGGTCGGGTTCGCGCTGCAAGACGTGAGCAAGAACTTCATCGCCGGGCTGCTGCTCCTGTTGGAACAGCCCTTTGACCTCGGTGATGTCATCGAGGTGGGAGGATTCATCGGCACAGTCGCTCAGGTGGATGTGCGCGCCACCGAACTGTATACCTTCGACGGGCAGAACGTGATCATCCCCAACGGAGAAATCTTCACCAGCGCGATCAAAAACTACAGCCGCTATCCCAAACGGCGCGTGGAACTGAGCGTGGGGGTGGATTACGACAGCGATCTGGAAAAAGTGCGCCAAACGACGCTGCAGGTCATCGAGGGCATCCCCGGCGTGCTGGACGACCCGGCCCCGAAAGTGGTTTTTAAGAACTTTGGAGAATCTTCCATCGATTTCACCTTGTATTACTGGATTGACCTGGAACAAACCGGCTATCTGGACGCTCTGGACGCTACGGTGGTGAATTTAAAGAGCGCGTTTGAGAGCACCGGGATCAACATCCCCTACCCTGTGCAAACGGTGCACGTTCTGCAATCAAGCTAACTACAAGAAAAAATGACCCCCAGGTTAGCAAAACAACAGTCACGCGAAGACAAATCAATAACACCTGTCTCATAAAATGATGCTCGAAAGGGCATCATTTTATTTATCGTGCCCCGCACCAACCTGAATCCGGCACATCGCCGAAGGCACATGCAGCATTGCTGACGTTTCTCTGACGCTTCGAGGATATGCTAAGGCCAATTCAAATGGTGAAGATAACGCCATCGATTCTGGTGTTCGTCAGGCAACATCTCTTCTTGTGGCGAGCCTCACGTGACGAGAAGAGCCGCGTTGTCATTGGCTTTTAGAAAGAAGGTAAACGACCATGGCACAGCAATCCACTCCCCGATTTTATCTCCACATGAGCACAGGGCAGTCCTACGCGCTGGCAAAAGGAGTGATCACCATTGGACGGGATCAGAGCAACGACATCGTCCTCGACCGTCCAAGCATCTCACGGTATCACGCCCGCTTGACCTGGCAGGGCGACCGCTGGGTGATCGAAGACCTGGGGTCGAGCAATGGCACGTTTATCAACGGCCAACGCATCAACCGACCGACCTATCTCGTGCCCGGCATCCAGATCAGCCTGGGCAGCGAGGTGCTATTTACCCTGCGACAGGGACGGGCAGGCGCAGCGCGCTCGCGCCGCTCACGCGGCATCCCTAAACTGCCGCTGATCGCTGGAGCAAGCGTGGTGGGGTTGTTGCTGGTTGCCGCGGCAGTGGCGGGGTACTTTTGGTTCTTTCCTACCTCTTCACAGCAACCGCTGGAAGTCAGCGCGCTGCTGGGCAGCGGCCCCGGTGTGGTCATCCAACAGCCGGCGAACGGCGCCACCGTCAAGCAAGGGGATACGATTCTCCTCTCCGCGATCGCGACCGACGAGAGCGGTGTGACGCGCATGGATCTGCTGGTAGACGGGCAGGCGGTGCTCTCTCAAACCAGCCCGGATGAGCGCGGCAACAATCCCTTGATGTTAACATATCCCCTGGTAGCCACTAAGACAGCTACCTACACCCTCATCGTACGGGCATACAACACACAAGGAAAGATAAGCGAATCGTCGCCTGTGTCCGTGAATGTGGTGCCGCAGACTGCCTCGCAAAATCAACCGGAGTTGGGGCGTTATGTGGTTCAGCAAGGCGACACACTGGAGAACATCGCCAAACGCGCCGGGACGACGGTGGACGCAATTGTACAGGCCAACCCAGGCATGACTCCTTCCACGCAGTTGAAGCCCGGGCAGGTGATTTTGATCCCCCTGCCTAAAGGCCCCTCGATGGCCGCTGCGCCGCCGCCATCCGGTTCGTCGGGTGGACAGTCTGGCGGTCAGGCCGGTGGGCAATCTGGCGGTCAGGCGGGCGGACAGTCCGGTGGGCAAGCCGGCGGTCAGGCCGGTGGACAATCTGGCGGGCAGCCTGGCGGACAATCCGGTGGACAGTCTGGTGGACAATCTGGCGGGCAAGCCG
>WFTY01000408.1 GCA_015485245.1 Anaerolineales bacterium
AGAATCTGCTTCGGCGTCGGCGTGGGCGTGTCCAGCGCCAGCGTCGGCGGCAGAGTGGGCGGGGGGAAAGGGTTAATCCCCGCGTTGGGGTTCACCAGAATCGTGAGGAACACCCCTCCCACACACAGGGTCGCCAGCAATACCACGACCGTGAGGATGTTCCAGATCAGCGTCGGAGATGGCCCAGATTTTCCCTCATCTTCGTCAAGGTATGCAAAGACGTCTTTCTCCATATTGAAACTCCCATTCCTCCGGCGGTTACGGCGCCAGAACTTCGATCTCGCTTTGGGCACGTCGATCTGCAAGCCACTGCGCCAAAGTATTCCGTTGAGCAGCCTGATAGGTGTCCGCATCCAGTGGACGGGCAGGATCGCGCTCAATGACCTGGACGATGTGATAACCAATCGGGCTGGCGATCACCGGGCTGATTTCCCCCGCCGAGAGCTGGAAAACCGGCCCATCCAATTCTTCCACAAGCAAATATCCCCGCGGGAACCAGCCCAGATCGCCGCCGGTCAGCGGATCGTATTGCGCCGCCAGGGTGACAAAATCAGCCCCGGCCTGCAATTGCGCCAACACCGTATCGGCATCTTCCGAATTATATAGCAAAATTTGCCGGGCGTGGACTTGCTCAGCGGTGCGCGGCGTCGTGGCGACGATCTGATCGCGCATCCAGGCGGCAGCGATTGCGCGGCGCAGGGCGCTCTCAAAGCCATCAGGAGAATAGCCATGCTCCTGCAACCAGTCCTGTAACCCGATCTCACCAATATTCAGTTGGGCGATGCGCTCCTGCACAACAGCATCATCCACCACAAACCCGGCCTCTGCGGCAGCCTGCGCCAGCAACAGCTCGTCAATCAGGTTCTGCAGCACCAGCGCTTCATCCTCCGATGCCAGTTCTGTGCCAGCCGCGGCGCGATAGCGCGCCAGTTCGGCCTGATATTCCGCCAGCGTGATTCCCTCCCCATTGACGCTAGCAGCCAGTGGGACGCTGGTCGCCGTAGGCGAGAGCGCCGTATCGGTGGGAGCAGGCGTGGCGGCGGCTTCGGTAACCGCGGGAGCAGGTTCGACTGTCTCTGCCGGGCGGCAGGCGGCCAGCAAAGTCATCAGCAACAAAATGAAATTCCATCGAAGCGAGTACATGAAAGCAATTATAATGCCTATGCGCGTTTTGCGTCGGGATGCAGATTTCAGAACAACGGGCAAATCATCCCGCGGCCACAGCCGGCGGTCTTTCTTGTCACCACAGTCGATTGGAGCAAGCAACATGAACAGCTACGACGTCATCATCATCGGTTCAGGAGCAGGCGGCCTGGCAGCAGCCGTTCCATTGGCTCAGGCCGGGATGAAGGTACTGGTATGCGAGCAGCACGAAGTGCCCGGCGGTTGGACGCATTCCTTCACGCTCAACGGCTATCGCTTCAGCCCCGGCGTGCATTATATCGGCGGGCTGGAGGAGGGCGGTACCACCCGCCGCATGTACGAGGGTCTGGGCGTCTCGCACGACCTGGAGTTCTGCGAACTCAACCCGGATGGCTACGATCATTTCTTCCTCGGCGAGGAGCGCTTCGATTTCCCCAAGGGACGGGAACGCTTGATCGCCTACCTGCAGCAGCGCTTCCCCCACCAGGCGGAGGGCATCCGGGCGTATTTCAACGCGCTCGATGAAATGATCGGCGGGCTCAACCGCCTGGGGCGCGTCAAGGGAGCCAAGGATGCCCTGAGCGCTGCAGGCAGCGCCGGTTCGGTGCTCAAGTGGGCGCGGCGCAGCGGGCAGGATTTAATCACCGCTTTTATCGACGACCCGGTGTTGCAAGGGCTGCTGGCGGGGCAATCCGGCGACCACGGGTTGCCCCCCTCACAGGTTTCCGCTTTCTTCCAGGCCGGGATCACCCATCACTACCTCGAGGGAGGCTTCTTCCCCCGCGGGGGCGGATTCGCCATCCCGCGGGCATTCGTGCGCGCCCTCAAACGCGCCGGGGGCGAGATCCGGCTGAGCACGCCCGTCGCTCGCATCTTGCTCGAGGGGCAGCGCGCCACCGGCGTGCAACTGGTGGACGGCGCAGAAATCCACGCCCGCTACATCGTCAGCAACGCCGACCCGGAAGTGACCTTCGGCCGGATGATCGGGCGCGATCGCCTCAGCCCGCGGCTGCGCCGCAAACTTGATCGGGTGGAATACTCGGTCTCGGCGCTCAGCCTGTTCTTCGCCACCGATATGGATTTACGCGCCGCGGGCCTGGATTCCGGCAATTACTGGCTGTACGACCACCATGACGTGGACGCGCTCTACAAACTGGGGCTGACGGACTACGCCGTACAAGCTGAGACGCCGCCCGCCATGTTCCTCACCGTGACCACCCTGAAAGACCCATCCAAAATGCACCGGCATGGGCCTACCGCCGGTCATCACACCTGCGAGGCCTTCACCTTCGTGGGCTACGAACCCTTCCAGCGCTGGGCAACTTCGCGCAGCGGGCAACGCCCGGCGGATTACCAGGCGCTCAAGGAAGAACTGGCCTGGCGCATGTTCCAGGCGCTGGAGAAGCGCGTCCCCGGCATCAGCCAGCATGTCGTGTTCTGGAGCCTGGGCACTCCGCTGACCAATGAACATTACATCAACGCCACGCGCGGCAGTCTGTACGGGATTTCCAAGCGCGTCAATCAGGTTGGGCCAGGAGCATTCCCCATCCAGACAGAATTCGAAGGCCTTTTGATGTGCGGCGCCAGCACCCTGAGCCACGGCGTGACCGGCGCGCAGGCCTCCGGGCTGGCGGCGGCGCGCAAAATCCTGGGCTGCCGCACCGCCGACCTGCTCACCCAAAACGGCCCACCAATACGGATTTACCCCTCCGAAGACCTTTCGCAGTGGCCGGAGCACCTTTTGAAGTAGCTGAGGGGGGAAGAGTCATCGAGGGAACGGACAGCGGGCCGCAGACCGCGGACGGAAGACGGCCAACCGCGGTCCACCGTCGGCGGTCACTCTCCCATCATCAAGCGCGCCGCGCGGCGACCGATCTCCACCGCGAAGTTCGTCCCCCGATCCCAGGGGTAAACTTGACTCATACTGGCGAAATACAATCCTGGAAGGGGAGTCTCAATCGAGGGAATGTGCTGCGAGTGGTTTAACGCCGGCACCGGCTGAGCGTAAGCTGCCTTGAACAACCAGTAGTTCCGCACCCAGGATAAATCGAAATCCGGGTTGATGCGCTTCAGCGCGGGGGCGAAGCGCGCCAGCAACTCTTCCCGGCTCAGGGAGAAGTACTCATGATCGGGGTCAAGGTAATCCCCGCAATAGACAATGTGTTCGCCGCCGAAATGCTCTGACGAGACGTAATTGGTGTGCTCCACCAGCGCCAGGAAGGGATAACCGGCATCCTTGGGCAAGTTGAACCAGTAATACCCATCTTCGGAAAGCCGCTGCCGCAGCGCCAGAACCAGCACCACCGCCCCCATGGATTTCAGTTGCAACAACCCTTGAAGGTAATCCTGCGGCAGGTCGGGGGCGAGGCGGGCGAAGCGCGATGGAGAAGTGGTGACCAGAACTTTATGATAGTTGGTTGCGTCGGTTGCATTCGTTGCATTGGCTGAGGGAGTCACGGTGAGTTGATCTATGCGGCCAATCGCACTGGTTCGATCGAGGCGTACAACCGGAGTATTGAGACGGATTTCCACCCCCAGGCGGCGCAGTTGGGCGGCGAAGTCGTCGCAGAAGGCCTGGAATCCGCCGCGGTAGGTGCCCAGGCGGGTGGTGCGGGCGTGGATACGCGCCCACAACCACGACATGGGCACCTCTTTGTAGTACTGCCCAAACTTACCTTCCAACAAGGGACGCCACATGCGATTGTACACCCGCTGCCCGGCCCAGCGGCGCATCCATTCATCGGCAGTGACGCGCTCCAAGGCGCGCCAGTTTTTCGTCAGGCGCAGGTATAGCCCCACCAGGCCGAAACGCAACTTATCCACGCCCCAACCCAGGCCAGGAAAGCGCAGCGCCTCGACCACCGAATCAAAAGGATACCAGCGTCCATCGTGGAGAAGCACTGTATACGGGCGCGGGAAGAGCACCTTTGCGCGCAGCCCCAGCTCCTCCATCAGACCGAGGATGTGCGCGTCACTAGCGAACCAGTGATGGTAAAAACGCTCCACCGACCAGTCCCAATGCGGCTCTTTGAAGCCGCGCGCCAGCCCCCCCACGCCGTCGCTCGCCTCGTAGATGGTCACCTTGTGCCCGGCGCGCGCCAGGTCATACGCGGCAGACATCCCTGCGATGCCTGCGCCGATGATGGCAATATCCATACCCGATTACCTTTGCTCTCTAATCGCCTGATTACTCGCTCCCTACCCCAAACACCGCCACCACCGGATCGTGATCCGACTTACGCAAGGGCGACTCGTCGCCAGGGGCAGGGATGGCATAATCGGCGTTGACGTGCAACACATCCACGCGACGCAGCGCGTCCATCAGATTGGCCGTCACCAGAATGTGATCCAACGACTGTGAGCGCCCGCGGTAGATGTAGGTATAACGCTCCTCTTCCGGCAGCCGCTCAAAGACATGCACCAGCCCGGCCTGACGCAACGTATCCACGGGGAGCGAGTCGTAGTACGAGTTCAGGTCGCCCATCACCGACAGGTACGCACCGGGGTCGGCGGCCAGGATTTCTTCCATCACCGTGACATTCCAGGCAGCCTGGGCGGTGCGGCGCGGCTCGGTGGCTTTTTCCCCGCCGCTCATCGAGGTAAAGTGGTTGTTGAGCACGTAGACCTGCACCGCGCCCGCGGCGGTAGTGATCTCCACCTGCACCATCAACGGCGGACGACTGGTGAGGCCCTCCGGGGCAGGGAATTGCTGCGTCTGCAGGATGCGCGCCTGGTCGCCGCGGATCAGGTAGCCCACGTCAATGCCGCGGCTATCCGTGCCTTCGATCAACACCGGCTGGTAGGCGTAATTTGCCAGCGCTTCGTGGGTGGCGATATCTTCCAGCACGCCGATGTTCTCCACCTCTTGCAGGCCGACGATGGTCGGCGCGCCGGCAGCCAGGATGGTGTTAGCCACCTTGGCGATGTACAAGCGGTACTCATCGATCGTCGGCATCGGCGGGCTGGAGGGGTTGGGCGGCTGAAAATCGAACAGGTTTTCCACGTTCCAGGTCATCAGGCTGAACTCGTCCTCCGCCAGCAGAGGCAGGGAAGGCGGCTCGCCCTCCGCGGGGGTGATCTGCGGCGTGACCACCGGCTCGATCTTGTAATTCCCGAAGGTATAGGCCAGCGGCCCCACCAGGTTGGTCACCTGATCCCCGGCGTTGACCACATAGCTCAGGGTGGAACGGTCATCGTGCGCGCCGTAGCTGCCGTCATCTACCACAATCGCCCAACCAGCAGGCTCTCCCTGCCACAGGCGTTCAACGCCATGCTCGGCCAGCACCAGGGCGTATTCGCCATAGCGATTGGTGGGGGCTACGGCTATAGCGGGTTGTGTCACCTGGACGAACATCCCCTCCAGCGATTCATAATAGGCCTCGGCCTGGGCGTCATCTTGCGGCGGGTCAAGCTCTACCGGGTTGGGTAGCCCATGCCCGGAGCTCAACACGACAACGTCATCGGGGTTCTCCACCACCAGTTGGGTTTGTTGATAAGCCTCGCGCACCACGCCGCTCACCTGCACCCAGTCGCCAGGCTTGACCTCCACCGCCCGCCCGCCGGTATTGATGAACAACCCATCGGAGGTCTGCGGGTCATTGTCGGGGTCAAGCGCCTGGATCCAAAAGCCTTCCAGATCGGGGAACACGCCGGTGACCACGCCGCTGGTGGTGGCCTGCGTGAAGACATAGGGAGAACGCATCCCCTCACCCTGAATCGCCCAAATGGGCACGCTCTCGCCCAGGAAGATCAGGTGATCAACCCCCTCGGCGGTCTCCTCCAGCCCGGGAGCGGAGACCTGCGCCCCAGGCAGGCGAATGGAGGCCTCAGCAGTGAAAATCTGCGCCTGATAACTCACGCTGACGGACGCGCCCTCTCCAGCCAGCTCTGGAATCGCCCAGGTGATAGCGTCATCTCCCTCCAGGCCGCCCTCAGCCACCGCCACCACGCGCCAATCGAAACGCGGCAGCGGAGCAGTGAGGGTCAAATCCTGCACCGCCTCCGGCCTGTAGTTGGTGACCGTGATCGTGACCGTGAAGGTCTCCCCCTCCTGGGCAGTATTGGGCGCGTTCATCTCCACCAGCACCACAGGGGGATACACCTTCAACAGATCGCCTTGCAGGCGCGGGTAGAGCAACATCTTATCATCGCGCGCTTCCAGCACGCCGGTGATACGGTAACGCTCGCCGCTCTCAATCGTCTCCACACTG
>WFTY01000409.1 GCA_015485245.1 Anaerolineales bacterium
CCCTCCACCCCCATGCTGATTATCGACCGCCACGGCGAAGCTCATCCACTGCCGTTTGGCATCAAGAGCGCGGAAAGCCTGCTGGATGCATTACAGCCCTTCTTAGACGGGGAAATGTAACCCCGCCAGTCCCCCCAAAGCCCCTCCCGCAGGCTTCGGCTTGCGGGAGGTTTCCCTTCATCGGAGACCTGAAACCCATGAACTTCGACGCCTTTTTAACCTCTTTTACGATTGGCCTGCTTTCCACCACCAGCCCATGCGTGCTGCCGCTGTATCCAGGCTTCCTCGCCTATCTGAGCGGGGGTCAGGGACAGGTGCGAGGACGGCTGGGGCGCTACGGGCTGGGCTTTTTCGTGCTGGCAGGAGTGCTGACCATGATGCTGGTCCTCGGTTTGGTGATTGCCCTACTCTCCGTTTCGGTGGGCGCGGCGCTGTCCATCATCATCCCCCTGGCCGACCTGGTCATCATCCTCCTGGGTATCGCCCTGTTGCTGGACTACAACCCCTTCAAGCAGCTGCCGCAAATTCAAACCCCGCTGCTCAAAAACCCATACGTAAACGCCTTTGTCTACGGTTTGCTCTACGGGCCGATCGCCCTGCCCTGCTCCGGGCCGTTTGTAGTGGGCATTTTCACCTATTCGCTCACCACGGCGGAAATTGCCAGCAAGATGTCCATCTTCCTGTGGTTCGGGTTGGGGTTCGGGTTGCCGTTGCTACTACTCTCTTTCCTCTCCGGCGCGGCCCAGACGTGGATTGTGCGTCAATTCGCCCTGCGGGGCCGGTTAATCAACCTCCTCGGCGGCCTGTTGCTGGTGGGCGTTGGTATCTACGACCTGATCAGCAACTGGGAGATCATCCGTACTTACCTGGGGATCTGGTTCTCCTGAACAATCGCGTTGACATAGAAGCCATATCCAAAAAGACAGGGCTGTGATTCAAAACGGAAATCACAGCCCTGTACGGGTTCAGAAAATCAAAGAAAGCCGGTTCACTCCTGCAAAGTCGAGAAGCGCAGGATGCGATGATTGCCCGCATCGGCAACCCACACACGACCCTCAGCGTCCACAGCGAGGCCAGTGGGCAGGTTGAGGCCATCCGCTCCGGAACCAAAGTCACCCCAGTAACGGACGAACTCGCCCTCGGCAGTGAACTCCAGGATGCGATAGCCCTCCGGGTCGCTGACATAAACGTGCCCGGCAGGGTTTACCGCCAGGTATGGCTTGTTGTCCAGTGATTGCCCATACCATCCCACGATCGGCCATTCGAGCACCGGCGTGTAGTTCAACCCGCTCTCATCGGGGGCAAAGACCTGCACGCGCTTGTTCCAGGTATCTGCCACGTAGATGCGCCCATCGCCATCAATGGCCAGGCCCACCGGCTCGTCAAACTGTCCTTCGAGGACGCCCGGCGTGCCAAAGGCGGTCAGGAAGTTGCCATCGGCATCGAAGACCACCACGCGTTTGTTCCCCGTATCGGTGATGTAAACGCGCCCGTCCCCATCCACCAGGATATCGCGCGGCCCCCAGAAGGCGGCGCCGGTTTCACCCTGACCGAAGTAGCCCCACTGGGTGATGAACTCGCCCTCGGCGGTGAACTTCTGCACGCGATGGTTCCACGTGTCGGTGACGTACACGCTGCCATCCGGGCCGACGGCGATCCCCCAGGGTTCGTAGAAACTCCCCGGCGGGGCTTCACCCTGGGCGCTATCGGCGAAAAAGCCCCATACGTGCAACACGTCCCCATTGGGGCTGAGGTGCTGCACACGATGATTACCAGTATCTGCCACGTACAGGCTGCCATCGGGCGCGATGGCGAGGTCGCGCGGGCGCTCAAACTGCCCTGGCTCCCCGCCGTTGACACCGAGAACCTTATCCGCAAACAGGGTGATCCCCTTGCCTTCGTAAGGATCGGCCAGCACTTCCTCCGGCGCGATGGGCGCCGACCCATAGTTCCACACCTGTGCGGCGATGTCCTTGCGCACATACAGACGCATGCGGTCGGCAGGCGACCAGGTTGACGGGTTGAACTCCACCTGCTTGCCGGTCAGGGCGGCGTATTGACTATAATCGCGATTCAACCATATCTGGAAGATGGCGGCGCGCATCTCCGGATTGAACAGCGCGTTCTTGATGCGCTCCCAGGTCAGGTTGTAGTAATCCTGATTCGGCCACCAGATGCGCACATACTCGAACTTCTCATAGGCGTTCCCCACAATCGGCTCGATCTTCTGGAAGTTGTTATCCCCCACCAGGATAACCGGGGCATCCCGCAGGTCGCGCGTGGGATTGGGGCCGTAGTAACGCTGATTGGGGAAATTGCGCAAATACCACCAGTATGGATAGGTAGTCTCATCATCATAAGCCACCACCATCTCCAAACCGCCGGTGGTGCGCCGGGAAAGTTCTTCAATCTGCTCGAGGGCGATCTTCGGCCCCGGGCCGGAGTGCGCATAAACCAGATATTCGGTGGCGTAATCGTAGTTGATGTAAGCCGCCCGAAACGCGGCGCGCGCCGTAAGCACGGCCATAAACGCGAAGACGGTCAAGACAACCAGCCGCCCTAACTCCAACAGGCTCCACCTGTCGATCAACTTATTGATCCCCGTCAGGGCCACACCGGCCATCACCACCGCCAGCACAAAGGCATTGGTGCGACTGAGCTGCGCCAATTCCTTCCCCTGGAAGGGCGGATTGGGGCTAAGCAGCATCCCCAGCGCCGCGCTCAGGCTGACCATAAAGAGGATCAGCAACAAGATGAGCAGCGCGCCGCGCTGGCTGCGTACTGCTTTCCAGTCGACGCGCTCAACCAGCTGTCCCAACCCCCAGGCAGCCAGCAAAATCAGCGGATAGGCGATGTGCACGGTCAGCCAGGGCATTTTCTCCCCCGCGATGGTATAAGCCAGAATGCTGGTGACCGCCCAGAATCCGAGTAAGGGGAGCGTTGGCGGGGCGTGTTCGACTGCCGCTTCATCCTCGCTCGCCGCGGATTCGGCCATCGAAGGGGAAATCCGGCGTTTACGCAACACCACCAGGCCAGTCAGGAAACTCCCCAACAGGGGTAGAAATTCATACACGGGCACCTGCACCAGGATGTAGTAATACCACGGCTGACTGCCGCGCTCGACTCCCTGTTGCTCCAGCCAGTAGCCCAGCGAACCCACCAGCCCGGTAAAGAACCCGGAGCCATTGGTAAACACAGTGGTGTAGAGCACCGTGAAAGGAATGTAAAAAATCGCCGCGTTCATCAGCCAGGTTTGCGCGTCCCAGGCCAGGCCAACAGCTACGGAAATAGCCGCCAGGATGACGACGAATATCCCCGTGCGCAGCATCCCTTCGGCGGAATAATCCAGGGGGTTCCACCCCAAAGCCTTGACGGGGAACGGTGCAAGCTGCGGCAGGATGACCGTCAGATGCAGGAGCATCAGGCTGAAGGCGCGATTGTTCTTCAGGCCATTCCAGGTGAGGCCAGTGATGGCAAAGACCAACGCCCCCAGCAGCGCCACCCCAGCCAGCCCCAACGGGACGATCAGAGACAGCGGCAGGGAGTCTGCCGCCGCGGCCCCGGCCGCATCGCCTCCTGCAGCTCCCAGCGTGGGCAAGTAGCTCTTCAACCCCAATGCAACGAGGATAAACACCGCCGCGAGAAGTAACATGGCAATAAAACGGGTGCGCTGTTCGGGGCGCGGCCACTCACGGCGCGTCACCTGAACGACAAAAAGCAGCCCCAAAAAGATCAGAAGCTGCGCGGAGTAAATGAACGAAGTCTCCTTGGTGACGTAATGCAGCATGGCGGCGGCGGTGACCCAATAGGTATAACGCGTCTCACCGGTCTCCAGATAGCGCAACACCGCCCAGAGCATAACCACCCCAAAGAGGGCCACAAACATATCGTTGCGCACATAGCGCGCATAATACAACATAAAGGGGGAGATCAGCATCATCCCCGCGGCGATCAAAGCCCCGATGCGCCCCAGGTAACGGCGGTAATTCCACAGAAAAGCGATCGCCGCGATGCCAAACAACGCAACCGGGATGCGCGCGGTGAAATCACTATCGCCAAAAAGAAAGTAAGAAAGCGCCACCACATGGAACTGAAAAGGGCCATGTGTCAGTGGCGTATGGATGTATCCCCCGCCGCGTGAAAGCTGCCAGGAGTAATACACATGCGAGTTCTCGTCGTGGCTCATCACCCGCGCGCCCAGATCATAGAAGCGCGTCACCACTGCCAAGATGAGGATGATGCCGAAAATGAGCGTCTCGCGGTTGATCGTCAGATCACGAAACACCGGTTGATCCAGCCAGGATTGTGCTTTGTTGGTCGTTTGCATGTCCATGCCTCAATGAGCTGCATGTGTACTCGCAGCAGCGCGCCCGCACACATGCAATTGGTTTCAAGATTTCAGAGCAGCGATCTCGTCTTCTGTCAAATAGCGCCACTGACGTGGTTTAAGTTTTCCCAGGCGCAGGCTGCCAATACGCACCCGGCGGATACGCACAATGGGCAACCCCGTCAAACGTCCCATCTCACGGATCTGCCGTTTGCGCCCCTCTTTCATAATCACCTGCAACCAGGCGCCTTTTCCCTGTGTGCGCATCACGCGCACTTTCACCGGGCGGGTGCGATAACCGTCTTCCAACACCACCCCATTGCGCCAGGCATCAAGCTGTCTGCTATCTGGACGGCGAGCAACCAGCACCTGATATTCCTTCTCATGCCCATAGCGGGGATGGGAGAGCCGGTTTGCCAGCGCGCCGTCGTTCGTCAACAAGATCAGCCCCTCACTTTCTATGTCCAGCCGCCCCACCGGATACAGACGACCGGGGACATCCACCAGGTCGCGCACCGTCGGCCGCGGGTCAGGCGAGGTCACCGCCGATATCACCCCGCGCGGTTTGAAGAGAGCAATATACACCAGTTTTTCTTGTGGCTTCAGCGGCTCCCCCTCCACGATAATCCGATCCGTTGCCGGATCCACCTTCATACCTAAATGCGCCTTTTGCCCATTGACCAGCACCACCCCGCGTTCAATCAACTTTTCACACGCTCGCCGCGAACCAACGCCGGCGCGCGCCATAACCTTTTGCAATCGCTCTTCCATATCGTTTCTCCAGGGCCGTATTATAACGCAGGTCATCTGACCTGGTTCGCATCCGCACCGCGGCCACCCGCCCTGCAAACCCTACCACGCATCAGCAACAAAGGGAAGCCTGCCCATTGAGCACTCAAAGTCTTTTAATCAAAATCTGGATAAACCTCTCTGGGGAAATCGCACACGCCAACTTATAATGTGGGAAAGTTCACAAACTATCAGGAAATCACCGATGAGCGAACACCACGCACACATCCACTGTCTGGGGCTGAATCATCAAACAACAAGCATCGCTTTACGCGAGAAGCTGGCGTTCAGCGATGAACACATCCAGGCCGCCCTTGCCCGTCTGGGTTGCGGCGCCGGCTTTGCAGACATCCGCGAAATGGTGATCCTTTCCACCTGCAACCGGGTGGAAGTTTACGCCGTCGCCCCGCAGGTCGATTCGCTCAAGGAATTCATCGCCGAAACCAGCCGCGTTCCCAGGGAAGAATTTGAACGCCACATCTACCATCACCAGAATCTTGATGCAGCCCGTCACCTGTTCCGCGTCGCTGCCGGGCTGGATTCACTGGTCATCGGCGAACCCCAGATTTTAGGCCAGGTGACGCGGGCGTTAGAACTGGCGCGCAGCCAAAACGCCAGCGGCCCGCTGCTCAACCGCCTGTTTCAAAACGCCATTCACGCCGGCAAACGCGCCCGCACAGAAACAGCCATCAGCCACAACCCGGCCTCGGTCTCCTCGCTGGCGGCCACACTGGCTGAACGCCTGGTGCAAGACGTCCGGCAAGCGCAGGTCGTCGTGCTGGGGGCAGGCGAGATGGCCGAACTGGCGACCGAAGCATTGCGCAAACGCGGCGCGGAACGCATCCTGGTGATCAACCGCACGCTGGCGCGCGCCCGCCAACTGGCGGAGCGCTGGGGGGCAGAAATCGCCACCTTTGAACAACTGGAAGCAGCGCTGGCGCGCGCCGACATCCTGATCAGCTCCACCGGGGCGCCGCACACCCTCATCCATGCTGAAACCGTAGCCCGCATCATGCGGCAACGCCTTCAACGACCGCTGGCGATGATCGACATCGCCGTGCCGCGCGACATCGACCCACGCGCCAACGATATCCCCGGTGTGCGCGTGTATGACATGGACAGCCTGAACCAGCACCTGCACGAATCGCTGGAAGAACGCCGCCAGGAAATCCCCCAGGTTGAAATCATCCTTGAGCAAGAACTGGTCGGTTTCAGCGATTACCTGCGCTCATTGGATATGCTCCCCCTGATCGCTGAGCTGAGCGCCTATGCCGAACAGGTGCGGCAGGCTGAACTGCAAAAGACTCTGCGCCGCCTGCCGAACTTAAGCGCCGCTGAGCGCAAGCGCATTGAGAAAATGACCCAAGCGCTGGTCAAGAAGTTACTGGCGCCGCCCATTCGACGCCTGCGCGCCGAAGCCGGCTGCAGTCACGCCCCAGAATACGCAACCGTAGCCCGCACGCTCTTCAACCTGGACGACGGCCAGCCATTGTGC
>WFTY01000410.1 GCA_015485245.1 Anaerolineales bacterium
AATTTCGATATTCCAGAATACGCGCCTCAACGCGATACGGTACTCTATATCGGGCGCGTTTCCCGCCGCAAGCGGATTGACCGGCTTATTGATGTCATGGCAGCTTTGCGGGCTATCGCGCCTCAAGAACCGATACGCATGCAGATTGTTGGACCAACGCTAACCTCTGACGATGCGAAATACCATCAAGAGGTCAGCGAAAAGATTGCCCGCTTGGGGTTGCAGGAACGAGTGTTTGTGGTTGGCTTTGTCCATCAGGAAGAGTTGCCGTCTTATTATCGCCGCGCTTTTTTGCACCTGAACCTGAGCAATACAGGTAGCATGGATAAAACCGTTGTCGAGGCGCTGGCGTGCGGTTGCCCGGTGCTCACCAGCAACGAAGCGTTTCGTGGGCTGCTGAGCGTCTATCCCGAATTCCTGCTGGATGAGGATGACCCTCAAACGATTGCTGAGAGAGTGCTCTCTATTCGCCGGAAACTGGATGCTTATCCCCCGGAGGATCTGCGCGCCCTGGTGCTTGGGCAGCATGATCTTGAGACGTACGCCGATAAAGTAATGGCGCAGTTGCGTGAACTTGTGGGCGCCAGGTGATGAACCGGATTCTCCTGGTAACCACGATTTTTCCCCCGCAGATCGGCGGTCCCGCGACCTTCATCAATCGCCTGGCTCATGCCTTGGCCGATGCCGGGGAGCGCGTCACGGTTGTGTGCGCCACGCCCAACCCGGACAGAGAACAGGACGCTTCGCTCCCCTTCCGTGTCGTTCGCGTGGGCGGGCGTTCTCAGGTTGAATTGGAGATCCGCGCCCGTCTGGCGCTCATCTGGCAAATGCTGCGCCATGATGCTGTTCTGGTCAACGGCCTTGAATACCCTGCTTTTCATGCGGCGACGGTTGCCCGAAAGACATATATTGCCAAAATCGTCGGCGATACGGTTTGGGAGACGGCGCGCAACAACGGCCTGACCCCGCTGGGTGTTGATGCATTTCAGTCTGCCCCGCTTGGGAACGCTTATCTGCAACGATTGTCGTCCTGGCGTTCCCGTTTTCTCTCCCGCGCCCGGTTGGTGATCACTCCCAGCCAATATTTGCGTCAACTGGTGGTGGGTTGGGGCGTTCCTGAAGACCGCATGCGGGTGATTCCTAACGGTGTCCCTCTCAAGGTGTATGCGGACGTGCAGCCAGCGCGACGCGCCCCTGCAGGGAATCTGAAGGTGGTCTTTGTAGGCCGTTTGACCAACTGGAAGGGTGTTGAGACGCTTTTGCTGGCTGCTAGCGCGATGGATGGAATCGAGTGCTACATTATTGGAGATGGGCCGTCCTTTCCGCTTCTTCATACTTTGGCAAAGCAACTTGGCCTCAAAGAAAAGGTTAAATTTTTAGGTCGCCTTGACCCGCAGGCCACGCGCCGTACTATGAGTGCGATGCACGTTTTGGTGTTAGGGTCGGCTTATGAGGGCCTCTCGCACACGCTGCTTGAGGCCAGCGCCCAAGGGCTTGCTATTATCGCTTCCAATTGCGGCGGCAACCCGGAAGTGATCGAAGACGGTCGTAGTGGGTTGCTTTTTCCCTATGGAGATGTGAGCGCTCTGGCGCGCGCGCTGCAAGCCTTGCGGGATGATGAGGCTTTCCGCTATCGCCTAGCTTTGGGGGCAAAGCAAAACAGCTTGCGCTTTAACTTTGATACAACCGTTGAGATGACGAGGCAATTGTTGATTGAATGAACTTCATGTGACCCATGTGCTCTGGCTCGGCGAGAGCGGCGCTCTGCCTGCATTCAGCGGTGCAGAAAATCATTTGTGGATATTGCTCCCTGCGCTAAGGGAGCGCGGTGTGGATGTGGAGCTTCTGGTCCTGCTCTGGAAATCGAACGAGGAGATTGAGGCACGCCTCCGTCAACTGCGTGCTACTGGTGTGCGCGTAACGCTTTTGCAAGTGGATACCCGGCGGCGCTGGTGGTTGGGCGGGTTGCGCTTCCCGCGGCATATCGCGTTGCTGGCCGATGCGCTCCGCGCGCGTCGAGACCGCATCATCCATTTACACCTGGATTACTTCATCCAACCCCTTGCCGCTTGCTTGGCAGGGTGCAAGACAGTGGGGTTTTCTATCCACAATGATGAAGAATGGTTTCAGCGCATCTGGGCACGGTTGTGGTTGCGATTACTGGATGCTCGCACGGTTGGCTATATCGCCATATCTGAACGCGTTCGACGGTATTACATAGAGATGGCGCGACTCTCTCCGGCGAAAGTTCGGCGGGTGTACTATGGTGTTTCGCCGTGGTCTGCATCCGCCTCGCCTCGGGAAATGCGGCAGCGATATAAAATCCCGTCGAAGCGTTTTGTGATCGGCTTTGTCGGTCGCTTGGCGCATCAGAAAAACCTGCCTCTGCTGATCAACGCGATGCGCCGCCTGCCGAACATGCACTGTGTGATCGTTGGCGATGGCATGGAGCGAGAGCGTATCCATGCCGCGGCCGCGGATATGCCCAATATCCAGTTCCTGGGGTTTCAGCCGGAAGCGCACAAAATCATCCCTGCCTTTGACGTATTTTGCCTGCCCTCGCGCTACGAGGGGCTGGGCTTGGTGTTGATTGAAGCGATGTTAAGCCGGGTGCCGATTGTTGCCAGCCGAGCGGGCGCCATACCCGAAATCTTACAACAGGGTAAGTATGGCCGTTTGTTCGATAGCGGTGACGTGGATGGGTTGGTTGCACAGTTGAAATATGTCCGGGCGCATTCAGAGGAAATGGCGCGGGTGGCGGATGACGCGCGCCGCTACGCGCTGGAAACCTTTACGGTGGCATCCATGGCCGAACAAACGATAGATGTGTATCGCACCTGGCTTGCACGCAGTAAAGGTGCGTCGGGAGCGCCATGACGCCGCCCCTCATCGCTATCTTCAGCCCCTCGCTCAGGGTTGGAGGCGCGGAGCGGGTGGTGCTCAACCTGACGGAAGGTTTTCTGCAGGCAGGGTGGCGTGTTCATTTGTTGCTGGGCACGGCCCAGGGAGAGTTTCTCCCCGAAGTCCATCGCGAGGCGCAGGTGTTCGATTTCGGCCAGGAGCGAGTAGCGGGTGCTTACGCGGGATTGGTTCGTTATCTGCGTAGACATCACCCGGCCATTTTGATGTCCACGCAGACACACGCCAACGTGGTTGCCGCGTTGGCGTTTTTGTTGTTGCGGCTGCCAACCCGCTTGATTCTGACGGAGCACTCGGCGATCTCGTACAACCTTGGCCCGCCGATTCATCCCCTAAAGGGGGCTGTGATTCGCTTTCTGGCGCACTTGCTCTTGCCC
>WFTY01000411.1 GCA_015485245.1 Anaerolineales bacterium
CTCGCCGTCAACCAGCCCAGGCCGCGGCGGCGCTCTTCGGGCCAGATGACGTCGAAGAGCATCACCAGCCCGCCCAACAGCAGCAATAAAATTTCCGGCAAAATCGCCAGGATCATCGTCGTTGTAATACTACCGAACACTATGCACCTCCCAGCAGGCGCAGGATGTTTTCAACGCCCGATTCGACCATGGGAACCATCACCGAAGGGAACACACCCACCGCGATCAAGATGGCTGAGAGCAACCCCAAAGCCACTTTATCCAGCACAGTCACATCGCCGATATGATCGGCGTAGCTTTCCGGCATCTTGCCAAAGAAGACTTTGCTGATAATGCGGGTGATATACGCCGCAGTGATGACAATCGAGATCGCCGAAACCACCGCGATCCAGGGTTTGAACTTCCACACGCCCATGAAGATGGGGAATTCGGCCACAAAACCGGAGAAGCCGGGCATCCCCATCGAAACCAGACCGCCGATGATGAAGGCAATCGCCACCAGAGGCATCTTTTTGGCAAAGCCCCCCAGTTCGGGAATTTGCCGGGTGTGCGCCCGATCGTAGATCATGCCGACCACGGCAAAGAAAAGCGCCGTCATCACCCCGTGGGAGAACATCTGCACCCCCGCGCCGATCAGGCCCTCGCGGTTGAGGGTGGCAAACCCCATCGCCACCAACCCCATGTGCGAGACCGAAGAGAAACCGATAACATATTTGAAATCGGTCTGCACCATGGCGATGAACGCGCCGTAGACCACGTTGACGATCGTCAGCAGGATGATCCAGGGCATCCAGAATTTCGCGCCTTCGGGGAGCAGCATGATGCCCACCCGCAAGGCGGCGAAGGCGCCCAGCTTCATCAACACCCCGGCGTGGAACATGGATACCGCCGTGGGCGCGGCCACGTGACCGTCCGGGGACCAGTTGTGGAACGGCCAAATGCCGCCCAGCACGGCGAACCCCAGAAAGACGAAGGGGAACCAGAATTTCTGGAAGGCCAGCGAGAACCCGGCTCCCTCCAGGGCGATCATATCAAACGTGCCCAGGCCGGAGGTAAAGTACATCGCCAGCGCGCCGATCAGGGCAATCACCGAACCGATAAACAGGTAGAGCGTCAGCTTCATAGCGGCGTATTCACGGGTCACCTTCCAACCCCAAATGGAGATCAGCAAATACATGGGGAACACAGCGATCTCATAGAAGAAGAACAACATGAAGAGATCGAGCGCCACGAAAACGCCGAACACGCCGGTAGCCAGGATAAATAAGAAAGCAAAGAATTCGCGCGGCCGGTCATCAATACCCCAGGAGATCAGCACGCCGGTGAACATCACGATGCCGGTGAGCAGCACCAGCGGGGCGTTCAAGCCGTCCACACCGACATAATAGGAAATGCCCAGTTGCGGCAGCCAGTTGTATTTCTCAACCAGTTGATAACCGCCCACGGTCAGATCGTAGCTGAAATACACCCAAATGGAAAGCAGCAAGGCCAGCGCCGAGGCGGCCAGCGCCGTCACCCGGATCTCGTCCTTGCGCTCATCCGGCATCAGCAAAATCAACAGGCCGGTGATGAGCGGCGTAAAGACGATTACACTAAGTATTGGAAAATTCATAAGTCACCTCGGGGTTGTCAGTTCATTGGTTCATTAGTTCATCGGTTCATCGGCTTGTGATGCCAACCAATGCAACCAATACAACCAACGCAACTAATGCACCAATGCAACTAGAACATCATTGCAACCGCACGATTGATCACGTTCAACAACCAGGCAGGCCACACGCCCAGCCAGAGCATGAGCACCATCAGGGGGGCCATCACCCAGATTTCGCGGGCGCTGATCTCGGTCAGGCGATGCTCGCCGTGCGCCCAGCGCTCATTCAACGGGCCGTGCAGCACCTTCTTGATTCCTTTGAGGATGTAGGCGCCAGTGAAGAGCAGACCGATCATCCCAAACGCGGTGAAGACGGGGAAAGCCCAGCCCACGCCCCAGGCGCCGCGCACCACCAGGAACTCAGAGACAAATCCGTTTAACCCCGGCAGGCCAAGCGAGGCCATCGAGGTGAAGATCAAAATGCCGCCATAAACCGGCACCAGGGGGAACAGACCGCCGAACTCGTCCAAATTACGGGTATGGGTGCGCTCGTAAATCACGCCCACCAGAAAGAACATCCCAGCCGCGGAAAGCCCGTGGTTGAACATTTGCAACACCGCGCCGTTGAGGGCAATCACGCCGCTCTGCGTCCCTTGCGCGAAAGCCGCCGCGGCGATGCCCAGCAGCACAAATCCCATATGGTTGACGGAAGAATAAGCCACCAGCCGCTTGAAGTCCGTCTGCCCAAAAGATGCAAAGGCGCCGAAGATGATCGCCATCACCGCCAGGAAGGCCAGCGCCCCAGAGTATTGCCGTGCCTCCGCGGGGAAGAGCGGCAGCACCAGGCGCAAAAAGCCGTAAGCGCCCAGCTTCAGCAGAACGCCCGCCAGGATCATTGAACCGGCGGTAGGAGCTTCGGTGTGAGCATCGGGCAGCCAGGTGTGGAACGGCCATACGGGCACCTTGAGGGCGAAGGCGATGGCGAACGCCCAGAAGACGATCACTTTCACCGTCGCCACCGGGAGGCCCAGCGGGCCGACGTTGGTCAGCGCGGTGATGTTCGGCCAGATTTCAAACAGCTTCAGCAAATCAAATGTCCCGGCGACCACGCCGATCAACTGAATGGCCAGCAACAACCCCAACGACCCGGCCATGGTATAGATCATGAATTTGAAAGAAGCATAGGTGCGCGCCTTGACCTTGATGCCGTTCCACAACTCGCGCTCGCCTTTCTCGCTGCCCCACTGATTAATCAGGAACATCATCGGCACCAGGCCAATTTCCCAGAAGACGAAGAAGAGCAGCAAATCGAGCGCCAGGAAGACGCCCAGCATGCCGGTTTCCAGCATCAGGAAGAGGAACATGTACCCCTTAATGCGATCCTGTACACTGAACGAAGCCAGGATGGACAGCGGGGTGAGTAACGTGGTGAGCAAAACCATCGCCATGGAAATGCCATCCACGCCGAGGTGATACGAGGCGTTGATGGCAGCATACCAGGTGACCTGCTCTTCAAACTGGAAGCCCGGCTGCCCAGGCTCAAAACGGAACCACGCCAGCAACGAGAGCGCCAGCGGCAGCAGGCTGAGGACGAACGCCGTCCAGCGGATCAGCTTCTTCTCATCGGCCGGCAGCAAGGCCACAACGAAAGCCGAGAAGAGCGGCAAAAACAGTATCAGTGTCAGCAGATTATTGGAGATAAAATCCATCATTCGCTCCTCCCCTAGGGCTGTCTCTTATACACATCTCC
>WFTY01000412.1 GCA_015485245.1 Anaerolineales bacterium
GAGCAGAATCATCCCCTGGTCGTCGGCGAACACCGCCGGGTCGGAGAGCGAGCGGAAGGTCTGGTTCTCGCCGACGGTGATCGCCACGCGGTTTCCCTCCGCGGGCTGGAAGCGCGTGCCGTCGCTATCGGCGATTTCCACTGCCGAGCGCACCACACGCTCGCATTGCGGCTCGTCGTTGCAGCCGCCGGGGTCGCCGCCGATCACGCCGGGGACGAAGAAGAGCACCAGCCGCCCCTCTTCGTCCAGGATGGGTGCGGGGTCAACGAAGCCATCCGGCAGACCGTCGATCATCACCGGCTGCGTGGCCTCCAGCACGCCGGTGTCCATGTGGTAGCGCGTCACCGCGCCCGGCGTGAAGATGTAAATCGTCTCGCCGCGGCGGACGACGCCCGGCACCGACCCCTGGAAGGGCTGCCAGCCGGGGACGACCTGCCAGTTCTCACCGTCCTCGCTCTGCGCCAGGTAGACCTGATGATGGGTGGGGAAATCGCACCCTTCTTCCGTGGCGGTATCGCAGACGTGGAAGGCCATCAGGTAAGGGGCGGTGATTTGCAGGTTGAGGGTTACATCCTGAGGATTGCCCTGTGCGGCGTTCATACCGCCCGGCGCTCCCCCCTCCGGCGCGCCGCCCATTGCGCCGCCGGGGGGCATGTTCCCTTGCGGCGCGCCGGGGGGCGGTTCGAGGCCGCAAGGCTCCAGGGATTCGCTTTCGCTGGGGTCGGGCGGGCGCTGGAAGGAGGTGATTTCGTTGAACGCCTCCTCGCCCCAGGCCTCCTTGAGGCAGGTCTCCTGCTCGGCAGTCAGGTTTTCAAAGGGGTTGAAGGGGGGCGCGCCGCCGGGCATTCCGCCGGGGCCGGCCCCTCCACCCGGCATCCCGCCGGGGGTGCCCTGTTCGCCGAGCATTCCACCAGGGCTGCCCTGTTCACCCGGCGCGCCCATCTCCCCTCCACCGGAGATCTGTTTGAAGGAGAAGGCGTAGCCGCCTTCGGGCAGGGCGACCAGCGAGGGGTCCGCGCCGTTGCCCGGAATCTGCACGTCGTCCACGGCCTCCCAGGTCTGCCCGCCATCGTTGGAGAGGAACAGGCGCGAGAGATACAGCCCCACGCTGCCATCGGGGAAGACGAACAGTTCGGGGATGCCGATCTCCTGCACCGGTTGGCCGATCTGGCTGAACGCTGTGCCATCCTCGCTGCGGGCGATGACGGTTTGCCCCCCGGCGGTGACCGCCAGCAGCCAGGAGCCATCGGGGAGTTGCACCAGGCTGGGGTCGGTGGCCCCGGGATAGGCGAAAATCTGCCCCTCCACGGTGAAGTGCAGCCCGTCTTCCGAGATGGCGCTGTAGATCGGGTTCTCCTCGCCGGGCTGCAGGGTCTGAGAGACAAAGTTGCCCACGAAGTAGACCAGGCGGTAGCGGCCATCGGGCAGGCGGGTGACGTTGGGGTCCACCGCGTTGCCGTTGAACTCGCCGTCTAGTTTGACGCAGCCGAGGGTCTCCCAGAAGCCGTCTTCGGTCTGGCGGGCGGCGAAGATGCCGTGTTTGCCCGTCTCGCCGTTGACGAAGTAGGCCCACAGCGCGTCGTCCGGCCCGATGACCAGATCGGCCACCGAAGCGTGGTCGAGGATCAACTGGCTTTCGGCAGGGGTGGGGAACGTCTTGCCATCCTGGGTGTAGGTCAGGTAGATTTGATGGCTGTAGATGGGGGATTCTTCCGTCATGCCGGGGATGGTGCAGTCGCTATCGTCGGGCGGAGGCGTGGTTTGAGGCAATGGCGCGGCCTGCCCTCGGGCGGTATAGCCGATGAGGGCAGCGCTGATAAGGATGAATAGAGCCAATAGCGTTTTCTTCATAGTGACAACTCCGGAGTAATACAGGGATTTCAGTGAACGGAATAGCGGAGGATGCGCTCCGAGAACTTGAACTCACCCATAAGACGAACAGCGCCTCGCCGTCTGTGGCGATGACCGGGTTGCTGATGATGAAGTGTGTCTCACGGGTGTTGGTTTGCCGACGAGATGTATCCTCGGCTGCCAGCGCCATCCCTCTTCCCCCCGGCGCAGGCCCCGGTCGTCAATGACAGAAGGGTGAGGGTGGCTAGGAGGGACAGAAATCTGGCTTGCGCGTTCATGGCGTCATGGCGTCATGGCGTGGTTTGTTGGGCTTCCCATTGGATGTACAGGTCGGCCATCTGCGAGTAGGTGGCCCATTGCACGCGCCCTTCGGCCACCAGGGGGTCGACCACCTCGGTGAGGAATTTGTCGATCACCTCGAAGGGGCGCGCCGGGTCCCCGCGGAACTCGCCGGGATGCACGGTGAAGTGAAAGACGTTGACCATGCCCGGTTGGGCGGCCTCCAGCGAGGCGTACAGGCTCTCCGCCAGATAGTCGAAGTAGGCCTGATCGCCGCCGCTCTCCTGCGAACGGCGCATGGAGGCGAAGTTCTCCTGATCGTATTGGCCTTCGGGGAGGAAGATCACCGGGCCGTTAGGGTCGTGGGTGGTGAAAGCGGTCAGGTCTTCGCCGTCGGTTCCGCCGGAAGGCCGCCAGGGGTTGACCCCCACCAGTTCAAGGGGGGTGGATTGCGTTTTCGGGTTTTTCCAGTCAGAATTGATATCCAGCCCGGCGCACGAGGCGGCCAGGAACAGGTCGGGATACAGGTTGCCGCCGCTCCAATAGCGCACGCGTTCCACCCCGCTGGCTTGTTGAATATATCCGATTTCCTCCTGCATGATGGCGCACCATTCTTCGCCGCGGAGTCTTTCCGGGTTTTTACCCAGGTGGGCGTCCTCGTGGAAGTGCAGGCCGATCTCGTGGCCGCGGGCGGCCAGATCAGCCAGGATGGTGTTGTTGTTGGCGATGGCCGCGGTGGTGAAAGGCGATTGCGTCTGGATGGTCATCACGCCGCCGTGGGATTCGACGATACTGGCGAGTAGATCCATGTCGTTGGCGTGCTTTTGAAGCAATCCTGGGGCGTTATAGTTGCCTTTGCCGCCTTTGTACCCCTGAGCAGTCTCCCCCAGGGGTTCGATGTGTATGCCAATCGTGAAGAGCAGTACAGGGGGGGGCGCCTCGTCTGTGGTGTTCCCCTCGGTGACTGGCGCATGGGTTGGCGTTGCCGCAGAGGCTGCCGAGGCGTGCTGGGCTGGTGTCAGCGCGGCAGCTTGGCAGGCCAGTAAGGCTAAGGCCAGGAATCCGAGGATGAGCAATGTTCTTTTCATTGTAACCTCCTAGCCGATTCAAGCGGATATGATTTTAAGATACACCCAGATTGTTCGTGAGGTATTCAGTTGATGTAAAGTGCGTGTAAAACCAGTGAGAGTATATCAAGAATGCCGTTCATAGTGAAGTTTTTGTCAGGGCACGTGGTGAATTCCAGCGCGCTCTGGCAACTGTGCAGTTGAGTTTTTCACTTGCTCGTTTATAATACCTGAGTTCGGGGTAACAAAGCAAAGCGCGTTTACTCCAGTGCCTTGTTTATGCTTAGGATGATATTATGGATCAGTGGATTGAGCACCAGTTTGCGTCCCGCAGGTGGGTACACGGGGGAGACCGTTTGTGACAACTCGGTTGCTCTACGCGTGCTTTTTTGGTTCATTGAGACTATTTCCTCTTTCCGATGAGAACGCCGTCTCGCTGGATTTGCCGAAGTCGGAAGTGGCGAAAACGTTGCTGGCCTACTTGCTGTTTTCCCGCGAGCGTCCCCATAGCCGCGATTTGCTGGCCGGTACTTTTTGGCCTGATCTTCCTGAGAACCGGGCGCGCCGCGCCCTGAGTCAGGCGCTCTGGCAGATTGGGCAGGTTTTCCCCAACCTGTTGGATGCCCACATGGGCCAGATTGAAGTTTCGGGGGAATATCACGTCGAGCTGGATGTGGAGCGCTTTCAGGCGCTGTTGAACCCGCATCTTCCACGGATAACCCCTGGTTCGGGGGATCAATATGTTGACGCGTTAAACGTTCCGTCAGATCAGCAGGCGATGGATGATTTGCATCAAGCCGTCAACCTGTATGGCGGGGATTTTCTGGAAGATATTTACCATGATTGGACATTGTTTCATCGCGAACGTTTGCGGGAGCGGATGCTTCAGGCATTGACGTTTTTGACGGTTTTGGAAAAAAAGGCCGGGCGTTATCAGCGTGCCCTGGATACCGTCTTGCAAATTACTTTGAGGAATCCGCTCAACGAATCTGCCCATCGCGAAGCGATGCGTTTGTACTGCCTCCTGGATCGTCCCGCTGAAGCGATCCACCAGTTCAGAATTTGCCAACAGGCGCTGCGTGATGAGTTGGAGCTGGATGTAGACTCAAAGACGCGGGCGCTGGCAGAGGAGATCAGGGCGCAGAGCGGTGCTTCGGCGAAGGGATTGACGGCAGCCTATGTCCCCACCGCCGGGGCACGTGAGTTCCCCTTGACCCGGTATAGTTCCCTGCTGTACTTGCCGTTGGTGGGGCGGGATGAAGAGCGGCAGCAACTGGTTGCTCACATTGAGGCAGCGATGCGCTCGTTTGGCGGTGTTGTGCTCATTGAGGGCGAAGCTGGCGTGGGGAAGAGTCGACTGTTACGCGAAGTAGCCCAGGATGCTGAGTGGCGTGGAGCGGAAGTGTGCTGGGGATACAATTACCCGGAAGTCACCTATACACCTTATACTGTGGTGATCGAGGCTCTGGAAAGCAGCCTGACAACACTGCGTTGGCAACAACTCAGCCGTTTGATGGATGATATTTGGCTTTCCACGCTGAGCCCGCTGTTCCCTTCGTTGCAGGATGCCTTCCCGGATATTCCTTCACCGCCGGAGCTGGAGCCGCAGCGCGCCCATGAGCGTCTGCTGGCTGCGTTTACCCAGTTGTTGGTTGCCTGGAGTCGAATTTCTCCCCTGGTCATCATTCTGGAGGATGTGCATTGGGCCCGAGAAGATACCATGAGCCTGTTGTTGCATTTGGCGCGTCAGGTGCAACAGCATGAAATTCTGCTTATCCTCAGTTATCGGGGAGGGCAGGCGCGTTCCCAGGAGACAACCTGGAAACAGTTGACTTCCCTAGATCAGGCAGGGCTACGCGGGCGCTTATTGTTGAGAAACCTGGATGCACGTTCTTTCCAGATGTTGATCCGCTATGCGTTGGGATTGGCGCAGGCTGCCCCCATGTTCGAAAAACGTCTGATCCAGGAAACGGGTGGTAATCCGCTCTTTGGGCTGGAAATCCTGCAAACGCTTTATCAAGAGGGCTTGCTGCGACGTGATGAGCGCGGTCAATGGCATACACCCTGGGATGAGAAAACCCAGGATTATCGCGAGATGCCGCTTCCCTCAGTTGTTGAAGATGCCATCCATCAGCGCATCCTGTTTGTAGAACCTGCTGCGCGCACAGTGCTGAATGCGGCGGCGGTTTTGCACCCTCAATTGGAATATGCGGCTTTGCACGATCTTGCCGGTTTGGACGATCCTGATTTGCTGGGTGCCCTGAGCGACCTGACACGGCGCGGTTTGCTGATGGAGACACCCAACGCGTATCAGTTCAGTCATGCGAAAATCCGCCAGGTCGTTTACCGCGAACTCTCCATTGAGCTGCGTCAGGCGATGCATCGCCAGGCTGGACGGTTCTTAGCGGAAACCGCCCCGACGCAGCACAGCTTGTTGGCGCATCATTTTTTAGAAGGGCAGGTTTGGGACCAGGCTGTCTTAGCTTACCAGGCTGCGGGACGACAGGCTACCGGTCAGTATGCACGGAAAACTGCTCTGGAGGCTCTGAGCGCAGCGCGAGAGATTCTGGAAAAGCAACAACCCTTTGATCCCCACAAGAATGACTTGCTGGCTTTTGAGCTTTGGGATATGACTTTCCCGCTTGCCCGCCAGGCTGGCATGAAAGAGATTTGCCAGCAAGCGGTTACCGCTATGCTGGCCCTGGCCGCACAGCTGAATACGCCTGCACATCGCGTGCAGGCCGAGCTACACGCTGCTCGTTATTGTGAGATGGGTAGCCAGGATGATCTGGTGTTGGCGCATGTTCAAGAGGCATTGCGCCTTGCTGAGCAGCATGATTTGGCAGATCAACAAGCGCGAGCCTGGCTTGTGTTGGGGAGCTATTATCGCGAGCAGACCAACTTGTCGGCGGCAAAAGATGCGCTGCGTCATGCGATGGAGATTTGTGATCGGGGTGACGTTGACCTTTCTCGAAAAATCGAAGCCTGGCTTCAGATGGTGTTCGTTTACCGGGAGTTGGGAGAAATTGATGCCGCGCGGAGGGCTGCTGAAGAAGCTCGCCAGATGGCCGAAGCGAACGACGATCGGCTTCACATGGCATTGGTTGATAACGCCCTGGCATGGATCACTCGCTCGCAAGGTGACCATCAGGCGGAAATTGCGCATTGCCAGAGTATGTTCCAGCAGATGAAAGCCCTGGGGTTTGTGTACTATGAAGGCGTGGCACTGAACAACCTCAGCCTAGCGTTGGCTTCCACCGGTCAGGTTAAAGAGGCCATCCAGGCTGCGGAACAAGCACTGGAACGTTTTCTGCTTCTCCATCATCCGCGAGCACAGACGATTGTGATTCTCAACCTGACCAGCCGATACAAGGAACACGGCCTTTTTGAAAAAACGCATCAGGCGCTGGAAAGCGGCATGGCGTTGGCAGCAGAACATAGTTTTCTGGATGAAGAAGCGCGGATGTGCTTGAGCCATGTGGAGTTATTGATCTTTGAAGGTCGATTGGATGAAGCACAAACGCACTTGGAGCGCGCGACCGCGATCGCCTCCCAACTGGATTATCCCGCTTTATACGCTAATGTGGATTTCCGTTGGGGACAGTTGGCGCTGGCTGAAGAGCGCTTTGCCGAGGGATTGGCATGTTTTCAGCAAGCGGAGGGAAAATACCAGCAGGCCGGATGGCCGAATTTTGCGCATCTGATGGATTCGTATGCCGCGGTATGCCACTTGCATTTAGGAGATTTAACAATTGCTGAACAACTGGCTCAGAAGGCTTATCATCATTTGAGAGAAGAAACCGAAGCTTGTTTCTATTATTACAAAGTGATGTCAGCGGTGGGGAAGGGACAGCAGGCGATCAAGGCGTTGGCGCAGGCCTGGGCCAATGTGCAGGAGAAGGTTCGGGTTGCCCCCGACTCGCAAAGTAAGCACAATTTGCTAGAGGCGGTGCCGATCCATCGGGAAATTTGCGTTGCCTGGGAACAAGTGGGGGATCGCATCGTCACGGTTAAGCTGGCGGTGGATAATGCCCCCACAGGGCGCCCTCTACGGGAGGATGAATATGTCGCGGTGACCTGGACGGTTGTTTTATCGGAAGATCAGGACGTTGTTGGAAAAACAGCCCGCCGTCGACATCGGCTGCGCCGCCTGCTGGCCGAGGCGCGTGCACAAGGCGCGGCTCCTACCGTTGCTGATTTGGCTTCGGTGTTGGATGTCAGCGTCCGAACGATCAAACGCGATCTGGCGGCTTTGCGCCAGGCCGGGTATCCGGTGGAGACTCGAGGAAGGGCGGGAACATAAAAAAATGACCCCATAGTTTTGAAAAGTATCATCAGGTAAAGATAGTTTTTAGATATAGCGTGTCTAAACTGATGCTCAGGATAGCATCAGTTTTCGTTTTCGGCTGACGGTACCCCTAAGAGAGTATTGAGGTGGTTTCATGTTTGAACTTGACACGGATTCCTTCAAGCGGGAAACATTTATCATCCGCTTGTGGAGAGAAAACACACCGGAGGCTCGTTGGGCCGGACAGATACAGCATGTGCGTAGCGGTGAGAAGGTAGTTGTTCAAGACTTGGACACCCTTCTGAGCAAGTTGCGCATATTTCTGGATGCGGAGAGACATGCGCCTGAGCAGAATAGTCGTGGCTTGAAATAGTTAAAAAAGGAAGTATGCTCAATATTCGGTGTTGGACGTAGAAGGAGAATTAACGATGAGAACGAAAATAAGCATGAAATTCGCCAGTATGATCGGCGCTTTGATGATCTTCACCTTGGCCTGCGGTTTTTCCTCGCAGCTCATCACTTCAGATGGTAACAATAGTGCGGATATCACC
>WFTY01000413.1 GCA_015485245.1 Anaerolineales bacterium
CTTCCCGGGCGACGCGGACCGCGCGGCCATCGCCCGGGAAGTGAGCGTAATCGCCTGGCAAATGATGGCGCTGAAGCTGTTCGCTATGGGGCGGCGGGAACGGGGCGATGCCGACAGCCTGATGCGCCAAAGCGATGAGCTGCTCGTCTGGCTGCAATGGGACTTTACCGATGCCCTGTTCACGCCGCCGGACGGCACCCCGCTCAACACCTTGAGCCGGGCACAGGAGCAGAGCTGGCGGGAGGCATTCATTTATCCGGTCCTGGAAGAAACCAGGGTGCTCTTCGCCGAGCAACGGCGCGGCATGCTGGAGCACTATATCCAGGAGCGCAACGAGCAGGCGCTGAGCAGGGAGCGGGAGCGGATGCGCAACATGCACCAGGCCATGACGCAGCGGGTTGTGGCCCAGTTGAGCACCACCTGGCAGGGCGCGGCGGAGGCCATGCTTTATGCCTTGAACGACATTTGGCAAAGCTATTTGCCGCGCTGGCAAGAGACCCCGGCGGACGCCCGCGGCGACATAGAAGCGGAAGTGTGCGAGGCGGTGGCCCGCGCGGTGCAGGAGGCTAACCAGCGGCTCGCGGCCTGCGAGCTGGAGGCGGAGATGGCGGCTATGAAGGCTCAGCTAGGCGATATCTGGGAGGTATTGGCAGAGGAAGAGCGCCGCCATCTCGCCTGTGCCTACCGTTGTCTGAAGCAGGATGAATTAATGCGCTACGCCGGCCTCGATTTCGCTCTGGCGGTGGAGTGGAGTCTGCTCAAGCGGATATTTGAGCCTCTGCAGCGTTGGTGCCAGGATCAAATTCCCGGAGACAGGGCGCTTGAAGATTCTGTCAAGCAAGCAGCCCTGGGCGAGTACTTTCTGGGCCGGCGCAAGGGATTGAGTTTGGGTTTGATGAGCCGCGCCTTCGTTGAAGCGATCCGGGCGGAGGATGACGCTCCATCAGTGCAGGTGCAGATGATCCGAGGCATGATCAACAGCATGCCCCGGGGTGCCCACCTGTTCCCGGCTTCCGGCAAGCAGGGCAAGCAGCGCGGGAAAAATCTGGACAAGATTTGTGAACTCAGAAACCGCTGTGCCCATCCAGGCGGCAAGCCGCCCGAGGCGGCGGACTTGCAGGCATTGAGAAAACTGGTTGTCGAGGAGGAGGAGAACGGCTTTTACCGCTACCTTGGGCGAGCCTGTTTGGAGGAGCAGACGGGCGGAAACAGTGCATAGCGATTCAGCCCGCTCAGGCCCCGTGCCGCCCTTGTAACGCAATCCCCTCAGGTTATTGAACAATGATGACAAGCACCCAGACGTGGCCGGCATGTCGCGAACATCAGCTCACCATTTTTTATCCCCTGCGCTTTGGAAGAGGGTGCTTTGTTCCGCCTTCATGTGACGATGTGCAACGGCATATTGTAGGCCCTCTGTTGGCGGCGCGTGTGCCCAACATCGCGCAAAATTTGGGTTTGGACGAATCGGTACTTGAAGAGATGAAGAGGGGAGAGCGTCAAACCCCGGTATGGAGAGAGAAAAAGAACACCCCCCTCAGCCCCGATTTTCACGCCCATCTGCAAACCATGTTCGGCAACAACCGGGGGGAAACCAGGCCTGGGCACGACCGCCACGATTGGGCGTTTCGGGCTCATCCCGTGTTAAAGGCAGAGCATCTCCCCAATATCTTTGATCTGTTTGGCGGCGGTCGCGGAAGCACAGGCCTGGAAGTGAAGCTGCCTGACAGCGCGTGGCAGCGCCTGCTTCCTGACGCGGGGGAGCCGAACACCAGCCCCTGGCAACCCATCCTCATCAAGGAGCTGGCGCTGCATCTGTTCGGCACCGGTATCGGCGTGGTGGCCATCCATATTAGCGTTGACCCCGGCCAGGGATCGACGCTGTCCACACAAACGTTGCTTGAAACCGCCGGCGTGCTGTGCCGTTTGCGCAATCCACCAGACCTGCGGTGGTGTGGCCGGGCGGCCAAGGGTAATAACCAGCACCGTATCCAGGCCCACACCACGCTTCAGGCCATTGTGGATGCATTTCTCCAACCCGCCCGCTCTCGCAACGGCGCATTCAAGCTCGAACGCGGCCCCGCTTCCCGCCTGTTTTCCTACATTGCGGTAAGCACAGAGGAGACACTGTCAGCACCCCAACGCAGCGAGCTGGCCTTTCGACTGGCACGCCGCTACAGCGATGCCTATCTTCCCGCGCAGCAAGTCATGGAAAGTGGCCTGTACCAGCCCTTCGACAACATCACGCACGCTATATCGCTGGAAGGCGGCGCGGTATTGCTGGAACATCGGGGCAGACAATCCGAGTTTCTGGGGAACTATCTTTCCAACCCCGTGGCCACCGCCTACCGGCCCTTGGTGCTGCTTGCCTATCAGGAATACCTTGCCTTGCTGGCCATGACTCAGGGCTTCACGCTGCCCGTGGATTTCGGCGAACCCAGCCAGACGCACCATGACGCGCTTTTACGCTACAAAGACTGGCTGCTCCATTTTCGTCTGAATTTTCGCTTCTCCCACGCCAGCACCGTTAGCATGCACAACGACTTTTACGAGAAGTGGCGCAGTGCTTTTTCCTTGAATACCCTGTTGCAGGATGCCACCGATGATGTTGCGGAAGTGGAGCACTACTTGAACTATAAGCTCAGCGAACGCCAAAACCGCCGCTGGTCGGTGTTCAGCCATGTACAGACGGGGATCGGTATATTAATCGGGACGGCAGTAGCCTTAACGGGGTTTTATGGCATGAACTTCAACGCCACAAAGAACATGGAGTTCTTCGACCCCTTCCCGGTCAAGGCAGGTGTTGTCATCATGGCCATCGGTGTCGCCATCGCTGCGATCTACGCCCTCATCACGATACTACTCCGCCGCAAGTAGCGAAGGGGGGGCTTCGCGAGCGCGCTTGTTTTGACAAGGGTTGGTTGTTTTTCGAGACCCTGCGTACAGCGCGTGGAAGCACTATCATTGCGCGGGTCAAGATACCCATCTCCTCGAAATGTGATTACCTAAGTCCGACAGGCTTTTAGCGGAACCTGTGCGAACCTTCCCGACCGCTTGGTCTATCCTGTCGTCCCTTAAGTGAGTAAAATGGCCGATCTTTTACACATCGTTGCGTGATTTGAACCTATGAGCATTAAATCGGACAAGTGGATCCGCCGCATGGCGGAGAACGAGGGGATGATCGAGCCGTTCGAGCCCGGTCAGGTGCGCGAGGGCGAAAATGGCCGGCTGATCTCCTACGGTACATCGAGTTACGGTTACGACGTGCGCTGCTCGGACGAGTTCAAGATCTTCACCAACATCAACTCGGCCATCGTCGATCCGAAGAACTTCGATGCCAACAGCTTTGTCGATGTCCAGTCCGACGTCTGCATCATTCCGCCCAACTCCTTCGCCCTGGCCCGCACGGTGGAGTATTTCCGCATTCCCCGCAGCGTGTTGACCGTCTGCCTGGGGAAATCGACCTACGCC
>WFTY01000414.1 GCA_015485245.1 Anaerolineales bacterium
GCCCTGCGCCAGCGCGTCGGCGGCCAGGTACTCCAGCTTGCGCGTCTTGTTGCCACCGAAGGCCAGCCCGGTCTGATCGTCGCGCTTAACCAGCAGCCGCGGCCCGCCGAGGCAGGCGCGCAGGCGCTTCATTTCTTCAATCGGTGTGGGCAGATGAGCGATTTTCACACGAGGCAGGGTTTCCATAAGATGTCTCCTTCTCGAATCCACGAAGAACATAAACTTCATCCTTCAAAATCAACTTTGCCATCTCTTCCTCTCCTTCACTTGCCTTCGCGCGCTTCGTTCCCCTCGTGGATTTAATGATATTTCTTTCGCATCAATCTCAGCACCCGCGGCAACATCTGCGTATACAGCTTGTACAACAGCGGGCGAGCAGGGTAATCATACGCCCCGATCGTGCGGCGCACGCGCCCGCCCAGGCCGCGCTTGAAGCGATATACCCCCCACATCGAATCCGCCTCATCAAAGACCTCCGGCGCGCCCCAGAGATCGTACTCGCGGCAGCCCAACGCCTTCGCCCGGCGCATGGCCTTCCATTGCAGCAAATAGGTGGGCATCAATTTGCGGTGCCGATCCCGCGACATCCCGTGGATGTACCAGGCGCGCCCGGCGAAGTAAAAGAGCATCAACCCGGCCACCGGTTCGCCCGCCACCTCGGCGATCAACGGTGTAAGCATGCCGGCCTCAAAAAACGTCTCCCACAACGCACGGTAATACCCCCCCTGGCGAATGATAAAACCGTCTCGCTGTGAGGTCTCGGAATACATACGGTAGAGCAGATCAAAATCGGCGGGAGAGCCAGCGCGCACCAGCACCCCCTTGCGCCCCGCGTAGCGGATGTTGTAGCGCGCCTTCTGCTTCATGCGCGCCAGCATTTCCTCTTCGCCGACGGTCAGATCGATCAACACCGTGTTGCGATACTGAATCTGCTCAGCGGAATAGCGCCAGCCGCGGCGGATCAACTCGGCGCGCCAGGCTTCTCCCTCGGGAGCAGGCTGCTCCTCGGGTTGACCAGGGATACCCCACCCCAGGGGGATATCCGGGTCTATTTTGATGAAGATCGCCCCCAGACGGCGCGCCATGCTCTGGAGATCGTCCAACACCTCGCGGCGGAGTCCTGCATCCGCGGGATCGCGCAGCAACGGCCCTTTGGGGAGATAAAGCACCCCCAGGCGGGCAGCCATCCCGCGCAAGGGGATGCGCCGCCGCAGCACCAACGCCAACGCCCTCGGACGCTCCTCCTCCCCCCACAGGCGATAGATCGGCTCCCAGCCAAAGCGCGCTTTAACCTGCCCCCACTCCCAGGTCTGCAACAAATGCGGCTCCGGGAAAGAAGCCACGGCGGCGTTCCATTGGTCCCGATTCATGCTTTCAACGTCCGCACATCCCCCTGGCGTACCGTCAACCCCACAGCGTCGAGGTGCTCCAGCAGCGCGAGCACATAACGGCGCGAGGTAGCAAAGCGATCGCGGGCCTGCGCCACGGTAATGCCCCCCTCGCGCTGGATGATCTCCTCCACCTGCGCCACCATGCTGGCGTAATCCGACAGGCGAAAAACCACGTCGGCGGAGACCGGCATCAGCTTCTCCTGATCCAGCAAAGCGTTGTACAGCTCTTCACCGATCTCGGCGATCACCTCTTTGACCGTCGGCGGGCTGTAGGGCGCGGCGGCGAACTTCGCCAGCAGGCGATCCACCTTGCGTTGTTGATCCGGCTGGAAAGTCGGTTGATGAGTGGGGCGGCAGATCACCGGCAAAGGGTTGACCCCCGGCAAATTTTGCCGCAACGCCAGTTCCTTCAGCTCCTCGCGCCCGGTCAGCGCGTCCACCAGCGCGTTGAACACCGCGGCGTCCACTCCCAGGCGGCTCTTCAGCTCCTCGCGCGGCATCCCCGCCCGCAGTGGGAGCGCGGCGTGAAAAGCATCCACCTCCTGCAAGGCGCGATTGAGCAATTGCTCCCAATGACGGCGCGCCGCCAGCAACGCTTTGGGCGCGGTGGGCTGTGCGCCGCGCAGCAAGGTCAACGCGCCCGATTCAACCAACTGCGTCACCGCCTGCGCGACGGTTTCCGCCTCCAGGCTGGCAGTAGCAGCAATCTCGGCAAACGTCGCCACGCCCAGCGAAGCC
Source organism: Anaerolineales bacterium (assembly GCA_015485245.1). Lineage (GTDB taxonomy): Bacteria > Chloroflexota > Anaerolineae > Anaerolineales > UBA11858 > J130. Next base: position 2,130 of record WFTY01000414.1, read on the forward strand.
GCCGCCTGCAACACCACGTCCTCCGGCGCGCCTTGCGCCAGCGCGCCCAGTCGCGCCAGCACGCGCTCATCGAAACGCTTGTGCCGTTTCCCCGGATGGGGGTCGACCACCACGCCGCCGCCGATCGTCTCCGGCGGGGAGGGTCGTCGCAGGATGAAGCGGTCGCCGCGCACAGCCACCACCGGATGCGGCAATTCAAGTTGCAACCAGCCGGTTTCCCCCGGCTGAAGCAGATCCACGCCCAGCAAGCGCAAACGCGCCATCACCTCGGCCGCGCCGAGGAACAACTTCATCTCTTGATTATGCTTCAGAGATTGGGATGCCTGAGGGAGCAGATGAAACTGCACGTCCAAGCGACGGGTGGGCTGATATGTGCGCGGGTGCGCCACCACGTCGCCGCGGTTAACCTGATCGACATCCACCCCAGAGATGTTCACTGCCGTGCGACTGCCAGGAACGGCGATCTGCTCCTTGCGCTTGTGAGTTTGCAAACCGCGCACCCGCCCCTGCACCCCTCGCGGCAGGATAACGACCTCGTCGCCCACAGCCAGATGGCCGTCCGTGAGCGTGCCGGTCACTACCGTGCCAAAGCCGGCGACAGTGAAGACGCGATCCGCCGAAAGGCGCGGGCGTCCCAGGTCAGGGCGCGGGGGTTTCTCCGCCAAGGTTTCTTGCAGGGCCGAAATCAAGGCGGACAGGCCCTCTCCGCTGCGAGCGGAGACGCGCACCACGGGAGCCTCGGCCAGCACCGTGCCGTGCAACGTTTCGCGCACTTCAGCCTCAACCAGGTCGAGCCATTCC
>WFTY01000415.1 GCA_015485245.1 Anaerolineales bacterium
AACCAGCACCTACAATTTGTGTATATCCTGCCACGGCTCCTCCGCGACAGGTGCACAGACCAATGTTGAGGATGGTGTGTACGCTCAGTATAACAACGCGGGCACCTACACCGATAAGTCCACTCTCGGTTCTGATGGCACGGTGGGATCTGGCCTGATCGCCGGCGGCTTTGCTTATGCCTATGATCCTGTGAACGGTACGTTTGAGACTGTTGGAACCAAGCACGATGTTGATGGTGCGGGGCAAACTGATCTAGCCTGGGGTTATAGCGGGGCTCGTGGCAGTACGGGAGACATTGGTAATCCTTTGACTTGCGCTTCGTGCCATGACCCGCACGGCACAGCTGGCTACCGCCTGTTGCGCTGGGGTCCAACCGCGACCGCAGATGATTATGACAGTGCTTCTAAAAACTACACAGCTGAGAATTGGGGCAACACTAAGATGAGTGCCTTCTGCGCGAACTGTCATAGTGCTTACCATGTCACGCGGGCGAACAGCGGCACGGACAAGACCGACGACAATCTCGGGAACACTGACTATGGTGGAGACATCTCGACCTATGCTCATCGCATTGATATGAGCTTCAGTTACAAAAGCAACATCAATCCGGAAACAGGAGCTGTGACGTACAAACTACCGTTGGCTGAGACCGGCACTAACAACACTGTGGTTTGCTCAACGTGCCACTTGTCTCATGGCTCTGCAGCGACCATGTCTGGCTACGCCAATGGCAGCGGCCTGCCCGGCGCGACCAGCTCCACGGACAACGCTCTCCTGCGCCTCGACAACCGCGGCGTGTGTGAATCCTGTCACCAGAAATAAAGAGAACCTGCCCGAATTGCTCGGACAGGTTCCTGGAAAGGACAGGGGTCTCCTGCAGCCCGCAAGCCGGCACGGAGGCTCCTGTCTCCCCCCAGGATTATACCTGCTTCTCCGGAAGTTGGTCTGAGCACGGGTCATCTGAAGAGGGGCGTACCGGGCCGTTTGGGCGCCCCTTTTTCAGGAAAGTTTTGCTCCCGGCAGGGAAGGAAGTGTGTGATGAAACGTGTGTGGACAGTGTTGCTGGTGTTCCTGATGGCGACAACGGTGATGGTGCTCGTCGCGCGCGCCGATAACGGACCGCACGGCGGCTACACAGCCACCACCGATGCCTGCGCCGGATGCCATCGTGCCCACACGGCTGCCGCGGCCAGGCTGCTGGTCAATTCGGTGCCGGGGTTGTGCGTTTCCTGTCACGGCGCTTCAGGCACCGGAGCGGATACCAACGTGGAAGATGGCATTTACCTGGATCGGGACGCGGTCACGGAATCGCCCGCCGAGGGCATCGCTACCCGCGGTCTGAAAGGCGGCGGCTTCGTCAACGCCCTGATCGACACCGATTGGGACCTGGCCGTGGCCTCCGCGGCGGTGACCTCGAGACACACCTACGACGGCACGAGCGGGACGATGTGGGGCAACGGTGCCATTAATTCGGGTGCTGGCAAACTCAACGTCGCCCTGACCTGCACCTCGTGCCACGACCCCCATGGCAACGCCAGCACCACCAATGGCCCGACGTACCGTCTGCTGCGCTCCGTGCCGATTGATTCAGGCGCGGGCAGCGGCGTGGACGTGACTGACGAGTCGTCCAAAACCTACACCGTCTCCAATGGAGACAACCAGTATTTTGGTGAAAACTACGGCTCGCGCGGCGCGCAGCTCTCCAACTGGTGCGCGCAGTGTCATACGCGCCATGCCGCGCCCAGCGGCAGCGGGCACACCGATTCGGGCGATGCGATTTACGCCTACCGTCACATGACCATGGGCGCCACCGTAGGGTGTGTGAGTTGTCATGTGGCGCACGGCACCCCGGCCACAATGGGCGCGTACTCGGCCGCTGTCCCCTGGCCGGATGGCACCAACCCCAGCGGGAACGAACGCAGTTCGCTGCTGCGTGTGGATAACCGCGGGGTTTGTCAGTTGTGTCACCACAAGTAATCGGCTTTGAGCAGGTGCTGACGGGACGATTGGGCTGATGTCGAGCGCCGGATGACCGGAGTGCTGTGGTCGACGATGACGGGCCGTAGACCGGCCCTAAGAATTTACCGGCAGGCAGGATCACGATGATGATACGTCGCAGGAATTTATGGGTTGCCTGGGTGTTGTTCAGCGCCGCGTTGGCGATGTTGGCCCACGCCTCCATGGCCGCTGCGGATAACGGCCCGCATGGCCGCTATACGGCAACCACCGATTCCTGCGCTGCCTGTCACCGCACCCACACCGCCAACGCCAGCAACCTGCTGATCGGGCAGACGCCGGCGTTTTGCCGCACCTGCCACGGCCCTTCGGGACTGGGCGCGGATACCAACGTCGAAGATGGGGTCTACCTGAGTCGCGATCCACAGACTGAGAACCCTGCCGAGGGCGTTGCCGGGCGCGGCCTGCGCGGAGGTGGTTTTGCCAACACCTTGATGGACACGGATGAAGACGGCAATGCATCCAGTCGTCCGGTGACCTCGGCGCACGATGCGAGCAGCAACGTGATGTGGGGGAACGGCGCGCTGGGTTCAGGCGCAGGCACGACCGGGGCTTCGGTGGATTGCATGAGTTGCCACGACCCCCATGGCAACGGCAACTACCGGATTTTGCGCCCCATCCCCCGCAATTCCGGCGCGCCGACGGGGGTGAACGTCCCCGATTCGGCGCCGATCACCTATACCATTGCCAGCATCACGGGGAATTACGGCGGCGAGAATTACGGTTCGCTGGCTACCACCCTCTCTCTGTGGTGCAGCCAGTGCCACACCCGCTACCACGCCTCGATGGGCAGCGGGCACACCAATTCCGGCGATTCGATTTTCACATATCGTCACCCCACCGATATGGTCTCGTGCGTCAAGTGTCATGTGGCGCACGGCACCTCGGCGGTGATGACCGGCCCGGCGGGGGCGAATGTGAAGTTCCCGGATGGCTCCGCCGCCCCCTCCGACGCGGCGCGCTCTTCACTGTTGCGTCTGGATGAGCGCAAGGTGTGTTACAGCTGTCACGTCAACTCGACCACCGGTGAGGTCAGCGGCGGTTCCTGTCAGTTGTGTCACAATCAGCCGCAGGGGAGCCGGCGGCAGATCGTCGAAGCGGGAGGCGATTTCGCCCTGCCCAACCATCACGTCAACGGCATTGTGCAGGATACCGATTGCACGCGCTGCCACGAGGTCGGCGCGCACACCTCGGGCACGGTCAACCTCAAGCATCCCGATACCGGGGCGACGATTTCGTTCACCACAAACTCGGCGCTGGAGCCGTTCTGCCTGGCCTGCCACGACGCCGACGGGGCGGGAGGGCAGGCGCCCTTCAGCGATAACGTCACGCCGCCGGTGATCGATCCGACCGCCTGGGCCGCGGCCGCGCACAAAGTTGCCGCCAACGCGCCGCAGACCTGTTATGGCAGTTGTCACCAAAACGGCCACGCCTCCGGCCTGGATAACTTGCTCAACCCCTGGACGGGTTCGCCCGGCACCAACGACGTGAACCAGGAAGAGGGTTTCTGTTACGCCTGCCATGGCGCCAACGGCCCGGCAGCGACCAACATCCAGGCGGAATTCAGTCAGGCTTATCAACACAACATCAGCCCGGCCGATCCGGGCGGCGAGTTCATGGAGTGTACTACCTGCCATAACCCGCATTTGGCGAACAGCACCAACAAACTGGCCGACCCGGATAGCGGCGCGACCACCATCTGGACGGGGACGCAGGAAGATTTCTGCCTGACCTGCCATGACGGCGTGCCCCCCGTCGGAATCACTTTTCCCTCCATTGCTGCCGGGACGGGCTACAACAAGGCGACGTTTGTCAATTCGACGCACGACAACAACGTCAGCGGGCCTGCCGGGATCGGCGATTCCTGCCGCGCCTGCCACGCGCAGCACGGTTCGAACTACCTTTCCAATCTGCTGGCCAATTACGTCATCGCCGATTACAACGTCTGGACCCAGGGGGACGGCGATTACGCCATTTGCTGGACCTGCCACGACGAGCAGCAAACCATTTTCGGCCAGAGCAAGTTTGGAAAGTACAAGAACGGCGTGTTCGACAAAAATTATCACGATAAGCACGTGCGTAGAGAGGATACTCCCTGCATTATGTGCCACGACGCCCACGCGCCGCATGATAGTGGCGAGGCGGGGCTGATTAGTTTTCAGTTTGCGATTCAAAATGGCTATGATATCCAATACATTGGTGGCTACGACGCCTCGACGGCCTTTTGGATCAATGGCAATCAAGGGTATTGCTACATTCGCTGTCATAATAAAGATCACACGCCGAAAAGTTATCAGCGTGCTCCGTAGGAAGTGAGGCAGTCCACATGCGGAAATGGCTCTTCGTCTTGATCATCACAGTAATGCTGGCCTTGTGGGGCGGGCGTTCTGCCCGCGCGAACAATGGCCCGCATGGCGGATATACCGCCACCACGGACGCCTGCGCGGGATGTCACCGCGCCCACAGCGCAGCCGCGGCGGAACTGCTGATCGCCGAAGGGAAAAACCTGTGCCTGACCTGTCACGGTGCGGGGATGGGAGGCGCTAACACGGATGTGGAAAACGGCATCTTCACCGCCACGGGAGACCCGCTTCTGGGGGGCGGCTTTGTCAACTACCGCGGCGCGGCGGTTTCATCCACGCACAGCGTTGACGGCACGCATCAAAACGCCTGGGGCAGCGGCACCACCTGGAGCAGCACGTACGACTGCGCGGGCTGTCACAACCCGGAGTCTGGCCTGGTGTGGCCCGGCGCGCCCACCTGGGGCATCAGCCCCAACGCCTGGCCGACGTATCCGGGCCGGGGGCAGAACGTCACCATGCCGCTGACCTGCACCTCCTGCCACGATCCGCATGGCGGGCGCAATTACCGCCTGCTCCAGCAGCGCATGCACCCGCCCAGCGCGCAACAGGAAGACCCGCCGGGGTATGTGCTGGTGACCTCCAATGAGGTTGGCGGCGATAATCCCAACCAGAGCGGTTATGTGCCCGATTACACCACGCCGAAGTACAAGCTGGGGCTGGGCGATTGGTGTACCGGTTGCCACTTCACGTATCATCAGGAAGTCTCGGTGCAGCCCTTCAACGCGGAGGATGGCCAGGGGCTGGTCACGCGTTACCGGCACAAGATGAATGTGGTCATCACCGGCGGAACCTATAACCTGAGTACCTCCCTGCCCCTGGAAGACCCCTCCGGCGACGGGCCCAGCGCCGATGACCAGATCTTCTGCCTGACCTGCCACTACGCGCATGGCACCAACACCCTGATGAGCGGCGCTTCCGCCAACATTGCCCCCGCTTACGACAGCACCCTGCTGCGGATGGACAACCGCGGCGTGTGTCAGGATTGTCATAAAAAATGAAGCAAAACAGGCTGCACTCTCAGAATACGGCGCTTCGGCGAAACAAGCTGACGACCTGGTTGGGACTGGTCGCGTTGTTGGCTTTGTTGTTGAGCCGTGATGTGTTTGCAGCCGGCACGATTTACGAAGCGGAAAACGCCACCCTCTTCGGTGTATCCGTCTCCAGCTTTTACACCGGTTACACGGGCAGCGGGTATGTGGGCTATGGCACGACGAACGGAGAATACATTGAGTGGACAGTTAACGCCGCTGCGGCCGGATCAGCTGTGCTGGACTTCCGTTATGCCAATGGCTCCGGCGCGGACAGGCCGCTGGAGTTGAGCGTCAATGGGACGACAGTCAGCGCCAGTTTGAGCTTTCCGGCCACCGCGGATTGGTCGACCTGGGGGACGGTTACGACCACGGTCACTTTAAACGCCGGCCGCAACACCGTTCGCCTCACCAACATCGCCGCGGCTGGCCCCAACGTGGATAGCCTGGCGGTTACCGAACAGGTCGCCGCGGTGTTTGAGATCCCCCACGGTGATTATCTGACGCACACCAACCGCTGCGCTTCCTGTCACCGTGTGCACACCAGCCAGAGCGAAAAACTGCTCTACACCAGCCCTGGCGGCAACGAGTTTTGTTACACTTGCCATGACGGCACCGGGGCGAAGTTGCTGGCCATCTCCACGCACGGCAACGCCGATCACGCCGCTCGTTTTGAGGGCGCTTTTACGCTGCAATGCACGCAATGCCACGACCCGCACAGCACGGTGAATCTGGCGGACATCAAGAAGGACGTCGTCGTAGTGCCGGGGACCTCTCCCCTGACGGATGGCCCGGTGACGTTTAGCAGCCGCACGGGGGCCAACTCGTTTGACGATGGCGCCAGTCCGTACAACAACCGTCTGTGCACCGCCTGCCACAACAACGCCAGCAACCCTGGCTACCCGATGACCAACCATCTGGGCGGCGCCAATCACCTGGGCGGTTATGATTTTACCGGTCAGGATTGCACCCAGTGCCACCCCCATAGCGCCGACGCCACCCTGGGCAATTCGGATGGCTTTATGCCGGTGAACGGCTGCGTGATGTGCCACAGTGTGGCGCAGGATAACGGCGACGGCATCCCCGCTGGAGGGCGGCGCGCCATCGTCTCGGAGTTCAGCCGCAACAGCCATCATGTGACCGGCACCCAGGTTTCGGATAGCGATTGCAAGGCTTGTCACTATACAGCCGATCACACCTCGGGCTATGTCAAGCTTTACGATGTGGATAATCCGGCCATGGTGATTGTGCTCAACGGCGACCCGCGCGTGAACCAGACGGAAGCCCTCAAGCTGGAAGCCTTTTGCCTCGCCTGTCATGACGCCAATGGGGCCAGAGGATTCGCGCCTTTTTCCAACGGACGCATGCCCCCGGTGGTGGACAACTCCCTGTGGGCCGCTGGTTCGCACAAGGCCTCCGGCAATTCCACCTGTTTTGATTGTCATGACAACGGCCATGGCTCGAACAAGATCAAACTGATGGCTCCCTACGACGCGGTGAGCGATGGCAGCGCCGATGACCCCTTGCGGCAGGAGGAGCGCTTCTGCTACCAATGTCATGATGGCAGCGTGGCGTTGACCGACATCCAATCCGAGTTTACCCGTGCGTCTCATCATAACGTCTCCGATACCGATCAGGCGGATGGCTCGAACGTCGAGTGCGCTAACTGTCATAACCCGCACACTGTCAGCGCCAGCGATAAACTGTCGGATCCCGATAACGGCACTCCCTGGGCTGGCACGATGACCGATTTCTGTCTGGTCTGTCACGACGGCGCGCCGCCTGCTGGCGTGGCCTTCGCCGGCGGCGGCAGCGGGAGTCCGGTCTCTACGCATGCGAACGTCGACTTCCCCAACGTCGAAAGCGTGGAAGCGGATTTTGTCAGCGTTTGCACGCAGTGCCACGAGCAGCACGGCAGCGACAACCTCAGCCTGATTAAAAAGCAGGTTGAGGTGACCATCAGTCCGCTCAACACCGTGGGGGATATACTCTTCACCGCGGTGACGGGGACGAACTCGTTCGACGACGGCACCAGCCCACTCACCAGCCAGATTTGCGTGGCCTGCCATCAGGATGCCAACAACCCCGGTTATCCCATGGTCAACCATATCGGCGGAGCAAATCATAATGGCGGCCTGGATTTCACCGGCATGGATTGTACCCAGTGCCACCCGCACGACTTCGACAATACCTTCAGCACGCGGGATGGCTTTATGCCCGACCCGAAGTGCACGGCCTGCCATCAGTTCCCCCTGGGATCGCGCCGCCAGATCACCGGCGCGGGAGGCGATTTCACGAACACCAGCCACCACGTTCAGGGCGCGCCCACGGATGATGATTGCAAACTCTGTCATGAGACCAGCCAGCATCAGAGCGGTACGGTGCGCCTCTACAACGTGGACACCGGCGCGGTGATCACTTACACCGGCGGAGTCATCCCGGAGGAGTTCTGCACCGCCTGTCACGATGCGGATGGCGCCAACGGCGACACCACGCCATACAGCGATGGCGTCACCGTGCCCAACATCCTGGCCGGATGGGGAACCTCCTCCCATGCCGTTGGGTTGACCTGCTACAACTGCCACGATAACGGGCACGGTTCGAACAAGATTGGCCTGCTGAGCACCTGGAACGCGGCTTCGGACGGCGACCCGAACGATCCCATGCGCCAGGAGGAACGTTTCTGTTACCAGTGTCATGATGGCTCCGTGGCGACCACGGATATCCAGACGGAGTTCAACCGCGCCAGCCACCATGATGTCGCCTTGAGCGACCAAAACGCCAATGGCTCTAGAGTCGAGTGCATCAATTGTCACAACCCGCACATGGACAACGCCACCAATCAGAACATCAGCCCGGATAACTGGTATCAACAGTGGACCGGGCGACGGACGGACTTTTGCATGACCTGTCATGATGGCGCGCCGCCGACCACCACGGGCGGCCCGCCGCCGCCTGTCAGCATGCCGTCTGGCTGGAGCGGCACGGGGTACAACAAGACGACTTATCTGGGCGCCACGCATGATGCGCAGCTCGGCGCCTGGGGCTGCAGCCACTGCCATGATGAACACGGCAGCAATAACATCTCTACGCTGGTGAACAACTACGTGCTGGCGGACTTTACCCCGTACAACTATGGCAATAGCGATTATGCCATTTGCTGGACCTGTCACATCGAGGCGCAGATCGTGCGGGATGCTGGCGGCAACAGAGCACAAAACGCGTTTGAAGATCTCCATGATAAACACGTCCGCGGCGAGGACAGCCCCTGTATACACTGTCACGATGCGCACGCGCCTTTTGACGCCGGGGAGCTGGGATTGATTAACTTCGTCTACGGTGTGGACAAGATGGACGTCAGCTTCTTCAACGGCAGCAACCACAGCTCGATCTTCACCCTGAACGGGACGACCGAAGGCTCCTGCACGCTCGCCTGTCATGGTAAAGACCATAAACCCAAGAAATACAGTCGTGCGAACGATCTGGCCTCGACGACCGATTGCACCGCCTGCCACCCTGGGGGCGCGCCGACACCGTGATGGCAATGCAATGATGAAAACGCGATCTTTAGGCACGTTGCTTCTGGCGATCATGGTGCTCAATCACCTGTTGGGAACGGTGATCTCGGGCGCTTACTTTCTTTGGGTGGATCACCAGCCGCTCTTCGCCATTTTGATGTTTTTACGCAATGGCGATCAACTCACCTGGCTGGCGGTGTCGGGCGTTTTCGTGTTTTTAACGGCGTTGTATCTCTGGTTGTATCGTTATGTGCAGCCCCTGATCCGCTGGCTGGCCGATACTACCGCCGTTTTGAACGATGTCGTGCTGTTTAAGACGCTGAACCTGCCGCGCATTGTTTTTGGGGTTACGGTGCTGCACTGGTTGCTGGTCAGCGGTTTGTTTGGCTTCCTGGCGTTGCGCTCCGGATTCTCCATTGCGCGCGTGGCGGGCCTGTTCCTGGGGATGTTGATCGCCAGTGGTTTGGGAACCGCGTTGTTCATGCACCATGTGGTTGAAAGTCTGGTGCATCCTTTTTTGGAACAGCATTTTCAACTGGAATATCTGGAAAACCTGGCGATGCGGCGTTCGCGCCTGCCCATGCGTCTGCTGTTCCTGTGGGCCCAGGTAGGGATGTTTCCCCTGGTGTTGTTCGCGGGGATGGCCTGGTTGGGGATGCAGGAGAACGTCCGTCAGTCCTGGGAGCTTCACCTGCGGCAGATGTGGTTCCTGGTGGCGATTGCGGGAGTGGGCAGTCCGGTGGCCTTCACCATGGTCTGGCGGACGATCGTCGCGCCCCTGGATCGGATGGTCGAAGCCATGCAGCGGGTGTGGCAGGTCAACGACCTCAGCCTGCGTCTGCCCCTGCGCTCGCTGGACGAGTTCGGCCGCCTTTCGGCGGGGTTCAATCGCATGCTGGCGAAATTGCAGGAATACCAGCGCGTGCGGGAAATCCTGGGACGTTATATCAGCAGCGAGGTGGCCGAACAGGTCATCCAGCAAGATGCCTGGCTGCAAAGTCAGGAGGCGGAGGCCAGCGTGTTGTTTGTGGATTTGCGCGGCTTTACCCATCGGGCGGAGTGTCAGCAGCCGACCCATGTGATGGCGATGCTGAATCAGTTTTTTGATTTGTTGATTCCGGTGGTGATCCGTCATGGCGGGCTGGTCAACAAGTTCGGCGGCGATTCCATCCTGGCGGTGTTTGGTGTCCCGCTGGTGCACGCCGATCATGCCGATCGGGCTGTGCGCGCCGCGGTGGAGATGTTGCACGCCGTCGATCAATTCAACATCGAGTGTGCTGCTCAGGGGGTGCAGCCGATCCAGGTGGGCATTGGGGTCGCCACCGGGCGTGTTGTGGCGGGGAACGTTGGTTCTCAGTATCGAATGGAGTACACTGTTTTGGGGGATGTGGTCAATCTGGCGCAGCGCCTGGAAACGTTGACGCGCACCTGGCGGAGGGATTTGCTCATCAGTGGGGCGACCTGGAGCGCGCTCACCGGCGAACACAAACAACATTTTGGCAATCTGGGAGAATTCCAGGTTAGCGGGCGAAGATCGGGGGTAGTGATTTATGCCTGGGAATCGGTCTCAGAGGCGCCGCAGGATACCGGGCCGCAGAATAACCCTGTGCTGCTCGTCAAAACTTCACTGCGGACATCCGAGGGGAAGCTATGAAACCAGTTCACGTATTACTCGTCCCAATCACGTTGTTGGTCACGGCGTGCGTTTATGAGGTGGCTCCCAACACGGCGTTGGGAGCGGACCCGCCGCTCCTTGAGCAGGCAGCCCAGGATTCGGGGACGGAGTTCGATGTCCTTCTGCCCACACCGGCGCCAGGGCAGGAGGGCGACGTCCCCGTTGCGGCCGAAAGTTCGCCGGCGGACGCAGGCTCTCCCGCTCAGGGGTGTTTTGCCTCGGATTGCCACGAAGATATGCTTGCGATGAGCGGTTCATTTGTGCATCCCCCGTATGCCGAGGGGAAATGCGCCCCCTGCCATGTGTTGCCTGTCTCGCACCCCGAAGGCAGTAGCCACCACGTGGCCGAGATGCGCGATATTGAGGTCTGTGCGGAATGTCACCCACCCGACCTGCTGGGAGTCAGTCATCCGGTGGATCAAGACAAGACCGATCCCTTTGCCGGCGGCCTGATGACGTGCACCAGTACCTGCCACGACCCCCATATCGCGCCGTATGAACATTTATTGCGGTACCCCCCCGGAGGTGAATTGTGCATCAAGTGTCATCAAGAGTTCAGTCAACCATAAAAAAAGCACCATTTCGACGGCGCAAATATTTTCTGAAAGATACCAGTCAACCGCGGTTGTTGCTCGCCGCGCAGATCATCCTGGGTGTGGTCAGCCTGATCGCCAGCCTGGCGCTTTACCTGCTTTTTGACCGCGACCTGACCGCAAGCTATTTCGCCGCGCACATCGCCATCAGCAACGTCCGTCAGATGTTGCTGCCGGTGCTGGTGGGCGTCAATGTGTTTGCTTTGCTGTTCAGCTCGATCGTGCTGGTCTTTTACACCCATCGAATTGCCGGCCCGGCTTACCGTATTTGTCGTGTCCTGAAGAGCCTGGCGCGAGGGCAACTATCTGCACCGGTGCGCTTGCGCGCGGGCGATTTTCTGACCGAGCTTGCCGATACTTTGAACCAGGCGCTGATCTTTTTGAATCAGCAGATTGATGAGACCCAGGCGGCCACGGAGGCTTTACAGGATGCCCTCAACCGGATCGAAGCGCACTGTGATGCCCAGCTGGATGGCTGGGAGGATGCCCGCCGCGCGCTCGGCAGGTTGCAGGTTGTGACCAAACGTTTTTCAACCGGGGATGAAAAACGTTAACTTTTATCGGCGAATGGCGCTAACGCGACTTAATAATGGTATTGTCCCGCTTCTGCAAACCACGTCCTGTCCTGGTTTTGCTCCTGAGCAGCGCGCTTGTTTTCTTTGGGCTGGTGGAGCCGGGTTACGCGGCTCCACGCGAGCAACCCGATGGACAAGACCCCTCTCCAACGCCGGTCTGGCTTTCGTTGCCTGATTGCCAGACTGTGGGTAGTGGCGTCTATCTTTGCGATCAGGTGCCGGTGTTACATTTTCGGGCGGATCCGCCTGCGGACGGGAGCAAGGTTCTTCAGATCAGCGGGACTTTAGCCAATGTTCCATTTACCTGCCTGGCCAGCGAGTGTGATTTAAAACTGGAACAAACGCCCGATAGCGGGGCCGATTTGTTCTTTGGTGTTGTGACCAACGTCAGGGACGAGGGGACGCCGTTCCACGCCGTGGTGCGCGTGAGCGCGCAGGATCCAACCCGGCCGAACGCCGGCCCCTGGCTGGTTTCTATTGTCAGCGTGCAGCTTGCCGTCGCGCCGACCGATATATGTGCGGTGGAGTGGGAAGCTCCCCCCCCTTTGGATAACCTGCTCTCCTGGGCGTTATCTCCTGCCGAAGCAGAGGGACTGGAAACCACGACCACCCTGGACCTGCTGGCGGGCAGATTGATCTATTGGGGAATTGTTGAGGCGCGCGATTGCCCGGCGGGCGGGTTGCTGGCGTCGGGCGCGGCCAATGCCTGCGGGGTTGAGCGCGCCAGGCAGGCGATGTTGACCGTCCAGAACCGCTTTGATGAAGAGATTTACGCTAGCGCCAAACGCTCCCAGATTCCGGCGATTCTGCTCAAGCGCTTGATCGCTCAGGAGAGCCAGTTTTGGCCGGGCTCTTTGGGAATTGCTGGCGAATACGGGCTGGGTCAGATTTCCGAGCTTGGCGCGGATGCCCTTTTGATGTGGTCGTCCACGTACTACGATGAAATCTGTCCGGCGACGCTGGGGTCCGCGGTCTGCGAGCAGAGTTACACCCAATTGACCTGGGAGCAGCGGGCCATGCTGCGCGGCGCGGTCATGCAGCAGGTGAACGCCCAGTGCCCGGAGTGCGCCGCGGGCGTGGATTGGGACAAAGCCTCAGAGAGTGTGCCGGTGATCGCTGAAACCCTGCGCGCCAACTGTCGCCAGGTCAACCAGCTTGTCCGCAACATCACCGGCCGACCACCGGGGCAGGTAGCCACGTATGCGGATTTGTGGCGTATGACGCTGGCGAATTACAACGCCGGGCCGGGTTGTCTGTCTTACAGCCTGATTCAGGCCTGGCGAGGGCAGCGCATGGACTGGGGGACGATCAGCGCCGGGATGACTGAGGCCTGTGTTGGGGCGGTGGATTACGTCAAAAAAGTGGCGCCGTGACGCGCCCGCACAGCGGCACCTGCCGGGCGTTCTTCAGCCTCATCTCGCGCCTCGGACTGCTCGACCAGCCTGACCAGTCAGTCTGATTGATTTGCCCTGCCCTCTAACTTGCGTTATCATTGGGGGCTGTATGGATGAACCCAGTGTTCTCGACTATGTGAAATCGAAGCTCTTTTTCTGGCGCGGGGAGGTAGTGGAGATCCCTTCGGCGGATTCGCCCTCGGCGTCCCCGCAACCTGCAATAGCGGGTGAGCCGGTGAGCGACCTGCTCCTTGAGGCGCGCCCTGTCCGGGAGATGGAGCTTTTTCGTTGGCCGGGGTGGGGGATATTGCTGCCGCTGGCCCTGGCGCTGGCGGCGCAGCGCGCCCTCGAACCGCCCGGGCGCAATCTGAGTTTTGGGGTGGCGCTCTATTTGCTGGCAGCGGCTTTTTGGGTGGCGTTGTTGCTGCGCGATCGCGTTCGCCTTTCGCTGGCCGCCGAGCCGCCGTTAGCCGGGGAGGATCACCGCGCCCAGCTGGCGCCGCTGGCGGTGGGCCTTGCCGCCGCGCTGCTGGCATTCCTGGCCTTTGGCGGCAATCGTTTCAACGGCCTTAACCTGACGCTGTGGGGCATTTCACTGCTGGGGGTGGTCGCGGCTTTGTGGAAGCCGGCGCGCCCGCTGAAAGAGCAAGGCGCGCGCCTGCGTGGAGCTGTGCAGGAGTTTTTCCGTCAGGGGTTGCGCCTCTCACCCTGGACGTTGCTCGTTCTGGCGGTGCTGGCGTTGGCGGCGTTTTTCCGCTTCTATCAATTGGCGGGCGTCCCCCCGGAAATGTTCAGCGATCATGCTGAGAAACTGCTGGACGTGGCTGACGTGCTGGATGGGCAATACCGCATCTTTTTCCCGCGCAACACCGGGCGGGAAGCCTTCCAGATGTACCTGACCGCGGCGATGGCGCTGCTTTTTGACACCGGACTTTCCTTCCTCAGCCTCAAGCTGGGCACCGCCCTGGCCGGGTTCTTCACCCTGCCTTTTATCTACCTTTTGGGCAAGGAGATCGCCAACCAACGCGTGGGACTGCTGGCGATGGCCTTTGCCGGGATTGCATACTGGCCCAACGTGATTTCGCGCGTCGCCCTGCGTTTCACGTTATATCCCTTCTTTTCTGCCCCCACGCTGTTTTTCCTGGTGCGCGGTTTGCGCCGCGGGCGGCGCAACGATTTCATCTGGGCGGGGATTTTCCTCGGCCTGGGACTGCACGGCTACAGCCCCTTCCGCTTTGTGCCTTTTGTGGTGTTGCTGGCGGTGGGGTTGTACGTCTTACACAAACGGGAGCGCCCGGCGCGTCAGCGCGCCCTCTGGGGGCTGATCCTGCTGGTGTTGCTCTCGCTGTTGGTCTTTTCCCCGTTGCTGCGCTACGCCCTCTCCGATTGGGGCAGCTTCACCTATCGCACGATGACTCGCATGAGCCAGGTGGAGCGCCCCTTCCCCGGCCCGGCCTGGCGGATTTTTCTCCAGAACCTGTGGAACGCCATGACTATGTTTTGGTGGGATGATGGCGAAATCTGGGTGCATTCCGTCCCCCATCGCCCGGCGCTGGACATCGTCTCGGCGGCTTTGTTCTTGCTCGGCGGGGTGGGTGTGACGGTGCGCTACTTCCGCCGCCGAAATTGGGTGGATGCTTTTCTGCTGCTCTCCATCCCCATGCTGATGATGCCCTCGATCCTCTCGCTGGCATTCCCGGGGGAGAACCCCTCGCTCAATCGCACCGGCGCGGCGATTGTGCCGGTTTTCCTTCTCGTGGGGATCGCTCTGGATGGCTGGTTGACCGC
>WFTY01000416.1 GCA_015485245.1 Anaerolineales bacterium
CCGCTGGCACAATCTACACCATCGCTCAAAGCACTTTCGCAACTGTTCTGGCGGACCGCGCACAAAAGAATTTCTCTGCGTCGCTTACCGTGTCCCCGAACTTCAATGCGGGCGTTGTGCGCTGTTCTAGCAGCGTCAACGTTCCATTGTTTTTTGGACAACCCTCGGTCTCTTTTAGGCGAGAGTCCGAGTCGTCCATCCGGTTCGTTAGCAGGTAACCAGACGACCGTTTGAGCAGAGGGCGGTCAGGCACATCCCGCGGGATGCCTGACCCGTCACTGAGGCGGCAGACAGCCAAAATCTGACGCTCCAGAAAGGAGAACCTCATGCTCAAAAATACGGTCGTCTGGATGTGGCTGACCGTGCTGCGGTTGGCCGTCCTGGTTGTTGGCTGGCACTTGATGTCACTTCGCATCACGCGCAAGTTAAATCTGTTAGCCTGGCGGCTGCAGATGGTATTGCGTTGACAACAACGGGGAGAGTGGTCACTAAGGCTATTCTCCCCGCCAGTCGCAACAAACAGAGGTCGTTGCATGGAAATTGAGATCGACAAGAATGCACTCCCACAAAAAGGGCTGCTGATCGCCTCAACGGTGCTGATCGTGCTGGTTGCGCTAGGCGCGCTTGGTTGGTGGATTCTGCCCGATGGCCGTGTCCTGACCAGGACAGAATGGCAGGTGATCCGCCAGCGGGCTGCATACAGCAGGGAATTGAGAACGCTGGCGGAGGCAACCGAAAAGCTGATTGAACTGTTGGGAACGTCTCCCGATCCCGTGCGTGCCAGTCTGGTTGTTGATCAGACCTACCGTGCCCTCGATGACGTGACCCTCGCCAGCTTGGACGCCTCCAGAGCAGCCGTATTGAACGCAGCGGATACACTGAACGCCTGGGCGCTTGGAGAGGCAGATCGAGACGAGGTCGTGGTTGCGTTATCAGCAGCACAGGACGAATTGATACAAGCACTTGAGCGAGCAGGTGATGAATGAATTTTGTCGATCTGAACACCCGCGCCGTGCAGGACATCCTGGATGCAGAGCGGGAGATTCGCCGGGCGCTCGAGGGCGACGTGCGGCAGTATGTCGAACTGCTTACCCGGCTGGCCCAGGCTTTGTTGGGCGACGCGTTTGACGAAGCGCGGCGGCAAGACCCGTCCATACCGAAATACTGGACGGCGCATGATTGGAGCAGCTTCTTCTCGAAGCTGTTACTGACACAGAACCTTACCAAGTCACCCCCTGACCGCTGGAACAACGGCAACCATGCCGAGGCAGAGCGGCTAAAACGGGAGATCGAGACACTTCGGCGGGACAACATCCGGCTGGCCGCGGAGCTAAAGCGGCTGAAAGAAGCCCCGCCTTCGAAGGCGCAGAAGAAACCGAAATTGAAGCCGAGGCCAGATGCAGACCAGCAGAAAAGCAAAGCATCTCCCCAGGCCAAAGCCAGTGTTCCAGCGTCCAACCCACTGGTCGGCTTTGAAATCCCCCAGCAGCCGTTGGCTTTTTCGAAGCTGGTAAAAGGTCAAAAATGGGCGCCCTTGCGCTGGCGGCGCGGCTCGATGCTGCTGTATCTGCTGGCCGTACACGGCATCAATGCTCATATCGAAATGGATCGGCACATTGCACCGCTGGAGAATCTGAGCTACCGCACCAATTCGACAAGAAAGCCGCTGGATATGTTTGAGGAATCGGGCATCCTTGAAGCGGAAGTGTTGAGGATAGAAACCGGCATCACATCCGCCTTGCGGATGGTGCGCCTGACCCAAAAAGGCCGCAAACTCTGTCGGATGCTCGGCTGGGAGCCGGTGCAATCCGATTGGGATTTGCTCATTGAAAAGCACCAGGGCGAACAGATGAAGGAACACACGCTGGCCGTGCTGCTGTTCGCTATGCACGCCCGCGCCCGCGGCTGGCAAACCGAAGTAATGCCTGTCGTAGACGGCCCGGCGCAGCCGGATATCCGGGTTTCCCGTGATGGCGAGACGCATTACGTCGAGGTTGAGCTGGGCAAGCGCGACCGCCCGGCTAAGTGGAAAAACCTGGCGAAACTGCAAGGCTATGTCGCCCTGTGCGCCGCTGACCTTGCCGGTCGCCAGCGATTGATCGGCGATTGCAAACTGGCTAAGCTGAAAGGCCGGGCCACCGATCTGAAAACACTGGACGTCAAAAGAATTTACGAAATCACCCCCAAAGAGCCGCTTTGGGTTGAAGAATGGTAGCTTTCCAGGTGGATTAAGACAGGTTCGAGTCCTGTCGGGCTAAATCAGGGTACTTTACCAATCCAATACACAACAAGACGGGGCTTACCTCCCGTTTTGTTCCCCTCGTGCAGGAGGGATGGATCCATGAATTTGAATCCGTCCCTGGCTGCACACGGGGACGTTAACGGAGGTAAGTATGAACGCAAAAACCTTTACCGGCCTGACGTTGGAGGAAGCCATCGTGCGGTTGGACGAACAGCTGCCGCCGAGCGCCTACAAGCCGGTCCCCGGCGGTGCAGACCTCACCGACATTGACCCGAACTACATGCGTCTGGTGTTGAATGAGGTCTTCGGTATGTGCGGATACGGCTGGGGCTACGAGTACGACCCGGATACCATCCGCTCTCGGACAGACATCCGCACAAACAAGAATGGCAAGGAATACACGGTCATCATCGTCACTCTGAGCTTCCTGAAGTTCTGGTATAAGCTGGTCACCGATGAAGGCGTTGTCACCTGCGAAATCCCGGCGACGGGAAGCAGTGAGAACTCTAACGACGCCTACGCCCTTAAAGGCGCCCTGACCAACGCCATCGGCAACGCGGTCAGCAACATCGGCTTCCAGCAAAGCGTGTACCTGGGCCAGCGCGATCACCGCACGGTAAAAAAGACGGGCAAGAAGGCCGCATATCCGACATCTGCGCCTTCGAAGAAAAGCGCGCCCAAGAAAGCAAAGGCTGCGCCGAAATCGAAAGCCTCCCCTTCCAAAGCTGCTCCTTCGGATAACGGCGATCCCGGCTCCTACATCGCTCCCTTCGGAGCAGGCATGAAGGACAAGCCGCTGCGCGATATCCCTGTTGATAAGCTGCAGTGGGCGGCCTTCAAGATGGACCCCTTCAACGATGAAGGGCGGGAGTTCCAGGCTAAGGCGAAAGCCTACCTGGAACAGCTTGAGGCTGTCGGAGCCTGACGTTCTACCGTCTTCTTGATGTCCCTTGTACCCTGAATGAGAGAGGGCTGACCGCTCTCTCTCACCTTTGCTAAAAGGCCTCCCGCTTGGGAGGATAGCCGGATAGCACCTTACCAATTGAGTTGACGAAGAAACTTTTTTTCTATGGAGGTAACCTATGGAAGAACGATTTGACTTGAATCAGACCCAAGTCTCTGGCGCAGTCCAGCGGATTTGGGATTATGGCGAGGACATCTTCGTCCGGTTGCAGTTTACACCGGACGAAGATCGTCCCTCGCGGTACATCACCCTGAGAATCCCGCAGGGGATGATTAACGGCGAGTTTGTCACTATTCAGCCAGGCGAATTGATCCAGGTGGAGGGTTACCTGGTTGATGCACCCTACACCGAGACCATCCGTCAGTTTTTCAACGATGCCAAAGCAAAGCCGTTTTTCCAAGACAGCAACGATGCCCAGGCATGGGAGAGCATCGAAATCGCCCGCGTTGGCACGCACGTTTGCGCGACGGCGCTTGGGACGATCACATCCGATCCTTGCCTGAACCGCGTGCTTGTGCAAGGTGTTGTCAGCCGGACGTGGAACGGCGGGGCGGACACTTTTGCCCGCATTGCGATTTATGATCGCTACACGGAAATCATCAAGGAAGGGAAAAACGGGAAACTCCCTAAACGCAAGCCGCACTATGTCACTGTGCGCTTTCCCAACGG
>WFTY01000417.1 GCA_015485245.1 Anaerolineales bacterium
CCCCTTTCCCCCCTCCCATGGGCAGCGTGGTCAGGGCATTTTTAAAAATCTGCTCAAACCCCAGAAATTTCACAATGCTCAGATTGACCGAGGGATGGAAACGAAGGCCCCCTTTATATGGCCCAATGGCGTTGTTGAACTGCACACGGAACCCCCGATTGACCTGCACTTCCCCCTGATCGTCCACCCAGGGAACACGGAACATGATCACCCGGTCTGGCTCGACAATACGTTCGTAGACCTTGGCTTTCACAAACTCTGGATGACGCTCGACAGTCGGTTCTAACGAAAGCAACACCTCCTCCACAGCCTGGTGAAACTCCGGTTGAGCCGGATCCTTGGAGCGCACTTTGGCCATGACTTCCTGTAGCATCGACATGTTTCACTCCTTTTCTGGTAACGTCCAACGAGATATTGAGCCAACGCAGCCACTCCCATTATAAGACAAGTTCAAAAAATCTCGATCTTGCCCCAGCCAGTCCGATGACAAGCAGGCCGAGCGCGATCGAGCCGCCACAAGGCCGGGGAAGCGCCCCTCCAGCCGTATCAGCCCCTGGAGAAGGCCTCGCAGACGATGACGCTCCGCCCCCTGTCTCAGCATCGTCAGTGGGCCGCCCCTCCGAAGCGGGCTGCTCTTCCTCCGCCATACCCAACAAACCAAAGTTATCCACCCAGAGGGTGCCGGTGTTGGGCACATCGGCATCTGCATCAAAGCTGAAGGCAAACCCACTGACCGCCGCCGGATCGACCGGCTGCCCGGCTTGCGCCTCCCACGCGACGCCACGAATCTGATCCCAGATCAGCTCATAATGCGCCCAGCCATCCTCAACCTGCGGCACGACCTCCACCGTAAAACGATAGGTGGCACGCGCATCCAGTGGGCCGGTGTACACATCCACGTTGAAGAGCAAAGGAGTCGCGCCTGCGCGGACATCGAAGACCAGCCCGCGGGCACTGGCCAGGTCCTGGGGGAGAGCGTACCGCAAGGCGCAGGAGGCCCAACTTTCCGGCTCGACGTAGAAATCCACTCGCAGGGAGGAGTTACCAGCCTGCGCCGCGCTGCTGTCCACGCCACAGACGAGGGTGGTGGCGGGGTTTTGCTCGTCGGCGAAGGCCTCCCAACCGCTGGTTCCCAGGGGGATTCCGGATTCAAAATCGTCAATCACCTCAGTGCCCACAAAAACCGAGTAGGGATCGCTCAGGGGCACGCCGATCTCCGGGGTGGCGGTGGGTTGCGCCGGGGCAGGCAGGGCAGCGTGCAGGGACGAGGATGCCGCCTGATCGTCAACACTCCACCGCGGCCGCAAGGGGTACGGCGCACTTCGAACCCCCGCCGAAGCAGGAGAGACCGCGCTCCAGGCAAACGCCAAACTCAAAGCCACAATAACCAGCTTGAACTTCACGAGGAGCCTCCTTATAACGCCAACCCCAATGCAAACCATCTGACAACCGGGAGAACGATATCCCCCCAAAAAAACACTCCCTCCGCTGTCTCCCCGATTATACTGCACTCCATCCCACGTTCCGCCGTCGAAGCGTCGAGCCGAGAATCTGTGCTAGAATAATGACCAAATCACTCTGAATAAAACAGGATGACACGATGCTCGTTCCAGAACACGCCATTCGCACTACCTGTCCCTACTGCGGCGTAGGCTGTCAGGTGGATTTGTTAATCAAGGACGATCACATCTTTCGCGTGGAAGCGCCGTTTGAGATTGCGCCCAACTACGGGCGCCTGTGCGTCAAAGGCCGCTTTGGCATGGATTTCGTCACCCATCCTTCCCGACTGACCACCCCGCTGATCCGCAAAGACCTCCATCAAAAGCCGCGCCGCCCAATCGGTTTGCAGGGCTTCCGCCCGGCAAGTTGGGATGAGGCGCTCGACCTGGCCGCCGATCGCCTGGCTGCCATCGTGCAGCAGCACGGCGGCGACGCCATCGGCGGCTTTTGCTCCGCCAAAGCCACCAACGAGGAAAACTACCTCTTCCAGAAGTTCATACGCGCCGTGCTGGGCACCAACAATGTGGATCACTGCGCCCGGTTGTGCCATGCCGCCTCGGTGGCCGGGCTTTCCATTGCCATCGGCTCCTCGGCGATGTCGAACTCGATCGCGGAAATGAAAGACCTGGAGGTGTTCATCGTCACCGGCTCCAACACCAGCGAGACCCACCCGGTCATCAGCACCTTTTTGCGCCAGGCCGTCGTCGAAGGCGGGGCCAGGCTGATCGTGGTGGACCCGCGCGGCATCGAGATGACCGAGTTCGCCACCC
>WFTY01000418.1 GCA_015485245.1 Anaerolineales bacterium
ATTTAGAGTGTACCAAATCTCCCCGCTTTCCGCAAATGAGAACTGCACCTGATTATGGTACCGAAGGCGTCAAATGCCGGGGTTCACATCAATTCCCCCAAACGACCGCCGAGAGCGGCGGCAGCAACCAGCGATTGTTCCCTGGCCGATCATCCAGGCCCGCGGCAAACAACACGCGCTGGCAGCCGGTTTGATTGTCAAAAGCTACCGGCGTTTTACCGAAGTTGAGCGCCACCACGATCCGCGCCTCTTTATGCTGACGGCGGTAGACCACCAGGTTTTCCTCCCCCACGGGGGAAGCGAGCACTTCCAGGGCGCCCTCCCGCAACGCCGGGTTCTCCCGCCGCAGATGAAGCAATCGCCGATAAGTATTGAGCAACGAATCGGGATCGTCATGCTGCGCGGCGACGTTGATCTGCCGAAAGCAGGGATGCACGGGCAACCAGGGATGCGCCTCCGCGGGGGCAAAGCCGGCGTTGGCCGAGGCGTCCCACTGCATCGGCGTACGGCAGCCATCGCGGTTGAGATAAAGCCCCAAAGCATCGGCCAGGAAGCGCGGCAGCCAGCGATAGCGGTGCGCCAGCGGGTCCTTCGCCCGCCAGTGGCCTAGCGCCAACTCCTGCATGCCGATCTCCTCGCCGTAATACACCACCGGCACGCCGCGGGCCGTCAACTGGAAAACCGCCAACAATTTGCCCAACGCGAGCAGCGACGTCCCCTTGCCGAGGCGCGAGAGCACCCGCTTGACATCATGATTCCCCCACACCAGCACGGGCGCCAGGGGCTCAGGGTATTCCCGCTCAAAGTGTTGCAGCACGTCACGGAAGAAACGCCCCGACAGGCGCGCGCGCAACAAATTCCACAAAAAGATCAGGTTCAGGCCATCACCCTGCTCACCGAGGTACCGTCGCACGATAGCATCCGGGCCAAAGACCTCTCCCAGCAACATGCGCTCCGGGGTATAGCTGGCTGCCAGGGAGCGCAGCTCGCCCGCCAGGGCAAAAGTCTCCGGCTGGTGCAGGGTGTAACGCATCTCCTGAAAGAAACCGGCCTGTCCATCGGGGATGTAGCGCCAGGAGGGTGGGTTATCCCGGAATTGGGCATCTTTATAGATGGCGTGGAAGATGTCCAGGCGGAAGCCATCCACCCCGCGATCCAGCCAGTAGCGGGCAACATCGAACATCGCCTCCTTGACCGCCGGGTTACGGAAGTTCAGGTCCGGCTGAAAAGGCAGAAAACTGGCGTAATACCACTGATTGGTGGCGCGATCGAGGTGCCAGCCTGAGCCACCGATAAACGATTTCCAATTGGTCGGCGGCTTGAGGCCGCGCCCATCCCGCCAGATGTACCAGCCCCGTTTGGGGTTCTCCCGATCGCGGCGCGACTCCTGAAACCAGGGATGTTCCTCGGAGGTGTGGTTGAGCACCAGGTCGAAGATCACGCGCATCCCCCGGTCATGCACCGCGGCGATCAGTTCATCCACATCCGCCAGCGTGCCGTATTCCGGGGCGATGGCGTAATAATCGCTGACATCATAGCCCCAATCCCCCTGCGGGCTGGCGAAGAAAGGCGAAAGCCAGATGGTTTCAAAACCCAAATCCCGGATGTAATCCAGGCGCTGGATAACCCCGCGCAGATCGCCGATGCCATCGCCGTTTGAATCTTGAAACGAACGGGGGTAAATGTGATAGATGCTGGTCGTCTTCCACCAGGGCTGGGCCATACACGCTTCCTCCTTGTTTCCCTTCATCCGTAAAGAACACCACGGCGTCTTTGCGCCCCTCTGGGAGCGCTTTGCGGCGAACCAGCCAGCGCTAGGCGGACTTGTTCATCCGGCCTGATGCAAGCTTTCCCACTCAGCGATCAACGCGTGGAGCTCGTTCTCAATCTCCACATAATCATCACCCAGTCGCTGAACCACAGCGGGGTCATCCGGCGGGTCGGCCAGCCGGGCGCTGATCTCGGCGAGGCAGGTTTCCAATTCGGCGACCCGCGCCTCCACCTGACGGATGCGCTCCCGGCGACGGCGCTCGGCGGCCTGCAGGCGATTCTTGACCGCCCGCGCCTGGCGGTGCGCCTGCCGCGTCGCAGGCGTTTTGATCGCTTCCGCCGCGCGGCGAGCCAGTTGCGCCTGCTCCTGCGCGGCGCGATACTGCGAATATGTACCGGCAAACACCCGCATGCGCTCCGCCCCCTTTTCAATTTCCCAGACCTGCGTCGCCAGCGCGTCGATCAGATAACGGTCGTGCGAGACCAGGATCACCGTCCCCTGGTAATCCGCCAGCACAGCTTGCAAGACCTCTTGAGAAGGGATATCCAGGTGATTGGTCGGCTCGTCCAACAGCAGCAAGTTGGCGCGGCTGAGCGCCAGCTTCGCCAGCGCCAGGCGACCGCGCTCCCCGCCGGAAAGCACCTCCACCGGCTTGAAAACCTCGTCGCCGCGGAAGAGATAGCGCGCCAGGTAGCTGCGCACCTCCGCCGTGCGCAAATGCGGTGCGACGCTCTGGATCTCCTCCAGCAGCGTGCGTCGCGGGCTTACCCCCTCGTGCGCCTGAGCGAAATAGCCGATCTCCAGGCTGGCCCCTAAGGTGACTTCGCCATCCAGCGGCGGCAACTGACCGAGGATGGTCTTGAGAAATGTGGTTTTCCCCGCCCCGTTGGGGCCGATCAGCGCGGCGCACTCCAGGCGGCGCAATTCCAGATCCGGGACGCGGAAGAGCACCTGTCCCGGATAGCCGATGAGCATATCATGGGTGCGCAGCACCACCTCGCCGCTGCGGCGCGCCGGTCGCAGATCAAGCTTCAGATCCTGGGGGCGCTCGCTTCCCAGCCGCAGCGCCTTGATGCGGCGATGAGCCTCCTCCACGCTCATCACACTGGTGGTGGTGTTCACCTCGCTGGCGATGCGACTCCAGTTTTTCCCCTGCATCGCCTCCAGACCAAGTTGTTCGATCGCCTGCAACTGGCGGCTGAGGCGGCGCAACCGTCCCTTCGCCTGACTGACGTTCTGCCCGGCAATGTTGCGCTTGATGTATTCCAGGTCCTTCTCCAGGCGCAGCTTTTCAGCCTCAAAGACTTTCGCCCGTCGCTCCCAACGCTCCTGTCGCTGGCGCAGATACTGGGAGTAATTACCGCGATAATCTTCAAACCCGGCGCGGCCCATCTCCCAGACGTGGTTGCAAACCTTATCGAGAAAATAGCGGTCGTGCGAGACGATCAACGCGGCGCCATCCCAATCTTTCAGATAGCCCTCCAACCACTCCACCGCGGCGATGTCCAGGTGATTGGTCGGCTCATCCAGCACCAGCAAGCGGGGCGCTTCCAGCAGCAGACGGGCCAGCAACGCCCGCGTACGCTGCCCGCCGGAGAGATGCTCCAGCGGCATAAAGAATTCGTCTTCCGCAAAGCCTAAACCGGCGAGCACCTGACGGATGCGCGTGGCGTAATCGTAGCCTCCGGCCAGCTCAAAGCGCTCCTGTAATTCACCATAGCGGGCAATCGTCTCCGCGGCGTGATCGCCGGCGCTCATGGCGGCTTCCAGGCGAGAGAGTTCAGCCTCCTGCGCCTGAAGGGCGGCAAAGGGCTGCAAACATTCCTCCCACAGCGTGCGCTCGCTCTCCAGCACCGACTCCTGGGGCAGATAACCGATCGTCAGGCCGCGGGCGTAATGCACTTCTCCGGCGCTGGGTTGTTCCTCCCCAGCGAGCACTTTGAGCAGCGTCGTCTTGCCAATACCGTTCGGCCCCACCAACGCGATGCGCGCTCCATGCGGGATGCTCAACGACAGATTGGCGAAAATATCCACCGGGGGGTAAGATTTGGCGAGGTTGTGCGCGGTCAAGAGGGCCATAGCCCCCATTTTACCCCACTCCAAAGCACAGCGGAAAGCCAGCCCTCGTGATATAATCCCCCGGTTGTGAAGCCCCCGCGGGCACAGAATTTGCACGTTATCGAGCACCCTTATGAACACAGAACCTACTTCAGTGAACAAATCACGCCCCTCCACAGGGGCAATTCTCACCTGGGCGGGCATGGCCGTGGTCGCCATCATCCTCTTCACCGCCAGCTACCAACTGGTGAGCAAGCTGGTGAGCACCTGGACGATCACCTCGCTGCCGGGGG
>WFTY01000419.1 GCA_015485245.1 Anaerolineales bacterium
CAAAAGCCAGATGAAGGGCTGGGACCCGGAAGAGCGTATCAGGAACTGGGCGGCCGAACGCGGCAAAGGCAAGGAGATGGCCTACGCCGAAGCCTTCCGCGTGATCACCCTGGTAGACGATGAGACCTGGGAGAAGAAGAAAGGCCGCGTGTTGCCTGAGGATGACGGAGAGACCGAGGATGCAGGCCCGGCAGATTGATCCTGGGAACCGGCGTGATGTGCGCCGCTTTATCCGTTTTCCCTTCCGCCTGTATCGCGGCAACCCTTACTGGGTGCCGCCGATGGAAGCCGAGATGCGCACCGCGCTCAACCCGGCGGCGCACCCCTATTACCGCCATTCCGAGGCGGCTTTCTTCCTCGCCGAGCAGGATGGCGAGATGGTCGGACGGCTGGCGGTGCTCAACCACACCGGTTATCGTCAGCAGCCGGGCTGCGCCGATCGCGGCCTGTTCTGCTTTTTTGAGTGCGTGGATGACCTCGACGCGGCGCGGGCGTTGTTCGATGCTGGGGCGACCTGGGCGGCGAGGCGCGGCATCCGCACGCTGATCGGCCCCAAGGGACTGGCGCAGGGCGATGGGCAGGGCATCCTGGTGGAAGGGTTCGATCACCTCCCGGCGATGGGCATTCCCTATAACCTGCCTTACTACGGCGACCATCTCGAAGCGCTGGGCTTTGAGAAGCAAGACGATTTGCTTTCCGGTTTTCTGCGCGCCGAGGATTACCACCTCCCGGAGCGCGTCGTCCAACTGGCCGAGCGGGTGAAAGCGCGGCGCGGCTTTCATGTGCGCGAGTTCAAGACTAAAGATGAGATGCGCGCCCTGGTGCCGCAGGTGCGCCGGGTCTACAATCAGGCTTTCGCGGATGTGCCGGGTTTCGTCCCCGTTAGCGAGGAGGAAGTGCGCGCCATCGCCGACCGCATCCTCTCGATCGCCGACCCGCGCTTAATCAAGTTGGTGTTCAAGGGCGAGGAGGTCGCCGGATTCCTGTTTGCCTATCCCAACATCGGGCGCGGGTTGCAAAGGGCGCGCGGGCGGATGTGGCCGTTGGGGTGGTGGCATATCCTGCGAGAGTTCAAGCGCACCAGGATGCTGGATATCAACGGCATCGGCCTGCTGCCCGGTTATCAGGGGGTAGGGGCGACGGCGGTGCTCTACGCCGAGCTGGAGCGCACTGTGCGTCAGTTTGGTTTCGAGTTCGCCGATATTGTGCAGATCAACGAGAAGAATCTGAAGAGCTTCAGCGAGATGGATCACCTGGGCGTGAACTGGTACAAACGCCATCGTATCTATCGGAAGGAGTTTTAACAAGGAGAGTGAGATAGAAATGGTTAACGTTGGCGATTCGGCCGAACTGACTCGCACCTTCAGTGATGAAGATGTGCGCGCCTTCGCGCGCCTTTCCGGCGATAGCAACCCTGTTCATCTGGATGACGCATACGCCGCCAGGACGCGCTTTGGGCGGCGGCTGGTGCACGGTATGCTGACCGCCGGATTGATCTCTGCTGTGCTGGGGATGCAGTTGCCCGGCCCTGGCAGTATCTACCTCAGCCAGACGTTGAAGTTCCGCGCTCCGGTGTTCATCGGCGACACCGTCACCGCGCGCGTCACCGTCAAAACCGTGCGGGAGGACAAACCCATCGTCACTTTTGAGACGGTGTGCCTCAACCAGGAAGGGAAGAAGCTGCTGGAGGGTGAAGCGGTGTTGTTGGTGCCGGTCTAGATAAACCACGAAGAACACGAAGGGGCACAAAGCTTTTTTTGTGTCTTTGTGGTTAACGCCGTGACGGGGGAAGTCGCTGGTCATCCATCCGCGGTCTGCGGCCGATAATTGCGTTGATAAAGCTCGTACAGGGCGCGCGCTTCTTCCGGCGGTAGGGTGCGCGGCTCTACTCCCATGCCGCGCGCCAGCAGCACGGCGCGGGCGGTGTCTTCCACCGCTAAGGTGGCGTGAAAGGCGGCGTTCAGGTTGCCCCCCACTGTCACCAATCCGTGGTGAGCCATGATGACGGCGCAGCCCTCTCCGATGGCCTGGCAGGTGACGGCCGCCAGCTTCGCTGTGCCGGGGCGGGCGTATGGCGCAACCGGCACGGGCGCGCCCAGGTGCATGACCGCCTCGGTGAGCGTCATCGGCAGCTCCGCTGCTCCGCTGATGCTGAAGATGGTGGCGTACGGGGCGTGCGTGTGGATCACGGCGCGCACATCGCCGCGCTCCCGGTAGAACGCCAGGTGCAGCGGCATCTCGCTGGTGGGCTTCCAGCGCCCCTCCACCAGCCTCCCCTCGATATCTATCAGGCAGATGTCCTCCGCCTGGCGTTGGCGGTAGGGCAGCGCGCTGGGAGTGATGGCGATCACCCCCGCTTCGGGGAGATACAGGCTCAGGTTGCCCTGCCCGTCTTGCAGCAGGCCGCTTTCCAGCAAGCGCAGGCCGAACTCGACCAGGGACTTCCGCGCCTGGCGGTGAGCGAGCTGGCGCCTCATGGTCGGGCCTCCGCGGCTACTTCAACGTTGGCGATCGGCGGCCCCAGGCTGTACACGGTGACCTTGAACGTCAGGCTTTCCCCGGGATTTAATCCCTGCGGGGCGACCCATTTGCGAAAACCCACTGGCGCGTCGTCGGAGTCCAGTGCGGTGACGGCCAGCCATATCTGGGTGGCGGGTATCTCCCCGGCCAGTTGCACCGTCCCGCTCACCTGGACGGCGAGCCTGCCGGTTTGGGGTTTATCTACCTGAACGGAGAGCGGCAGGTAGCGGTCGTTTTCCGCAGCCAGGGGAAGGGCTGTCTGCAGGCTGGCCAGCGGGAGGGCGTTGATCGGCGTAGAAGGGGGAAAGTAAGCCGCCAGCGGGAGGCGCTTTTCCGGTTGAAACAGGTTGAGCGGCGCGGGCGCGCTCTGGCTGGCGACCTGTTCCCCATCAGGCGTGTACAGCGTGATCTGCGCCGAGACGTTTTCCAGCGGCGTCTCGCCGTCGTTGGCGGCCAGCAGCAGGCACCACAGCCCGCCCTCCGCGGCGGGATAACAGCGCGGCGCGCCCAGCTCGACCTCTGCGGCGGCGGGCGAGGGCAGCGCGGCCAGCCCGCCCTCGCCGGTGGGGATCACCAACTCGTTGCCAACGATCAGAAAGTTAGGGTCTACGCCGGGGTTGGCGGCCAGCAGGTCGTCCAGCTTCAGGTTGTAGCGCTGGGCGATCCCCAGTAATGTGTCCCCGGCCTGGATGGTGTAGAC
>WFTY01000420.1 GCA_015485245.1 Anaerolineales bacterium
GGAAAAGGAAAACTCCGCCGATGGATCAACGGCGTCCCCAGGCTGAGGCACACCGGACGCGTGCGGCGGAAGTGCGCCAGGTAAAAATAGATAAAGGTCTGCGAACGGGCAAAGAATGTAAAATCCAGCTGCCCAACCACAGGAAGCGAAGCGCCGGCATCCACCGCCATCATCTCAAACACCAAAAAACGCCTGTACACGCGCAACAATGCGCTCGGCTTCAGCCAGGGAAAGCTCAGGATAGAGGGGCAAACGCACCAGCGTGCGGCTGACCTGTTCCGTAATCGGCAACATCTGTTCACAGCCCAGCGTTTTTCGCCCGAAGGGTGAAGAATGCAGCGGGATGTAGTGGAACGTCGCCCCAACCCCCTCATCGCGCAGGGCGTCCAGCAACGCGTCGCGTCTCCCCTGATCAGTTACACGGAAATAAAACAGATGATAATTCGGCTCCGCGTAAGATGGCACCACCGGCAGGGTGACAACCCCCTCACGGGCCAGCGGAGTCAACCCTGAATGATACGCTTCCCAGAGCGCTTTCCGCCGGGCCTTGATCGCCGCGCGGCGCGCCAGTTGAACTTCCAGCAACGCCGCCAGCAGATCGGAGAGCACATAGCTGCTGCCCGCCGACACCCAGGTGTATTTATCCACCTGTCCGCGGAGAAAAGCCGCCCGATTGGTTCCTTTCTCATGGATGATCTCCGCGCGCGCGGCCAGTTCAGCGTTGCTGGTCAGAAACGCGCCCCCTTCGCCGCAGGTGATATTCTTTGTGCCGTGGAAGCTGTAACAACCGATATCGCCAAGCGTCCCCAGCGGACGCCCTTTGTAAGCCGCGTCAACCCCCTGGGCGGCGTCTTCAACCACCGCCAGTCCGTGCCGCCTGCTGATCTCCAGAATGGCATCCATGTCGCAGGCAACGCCGGCATAATGCACCGGGATGACAGCGCGTGTGCGCGAGGTGATATGGTGCTCCAGGTCGAGGGGATCAAGGTTCAAGGTGTCCGGTTGGATTTCCACAAAAACCGGGCGCGCACCGCGCAACACCACACAGTTGGCCGTGGAGACAAAGGTAAAACTGGGTAAGATCACCTCGTCCCCTGGCCCAATTTCCAGCGTCATCATCGCCATCTCCAGCGCCGCGGTACAAGAGGGGGTAAGCAAGACATGACGCGCTCCGGTCATTTCCTGAAGAGCCTGCTGCACACGGTGGGAGATCTCCCCATTGCCAGTCACCTGCCCCGCCCTCAGCGCGGCCATCACCGCCTGCAATTCCGCTTCGCTGAGCCAAGGGCGCGTGGAGGGGATCCTCATTCCCGCACCTCATCTTCCAGAAGTTGCAACAGATACCGCCCGTAAGTCGTCTGCGCCAATTGCCGCGCCTGGGCTTCCAGACGCGCGGCGTCGATATATCCCATGCGGTAAGCGATTTCTTCAGGGCAGGAGATCATCATCCCCTGTCGTTCCTGCACCGTCTGAACAAAGGCGGCAGCCTGCACCAATGACTCCGGGGTGCCCGCATCCAACCAGGCGACGCCGCGGCCCAGCACTTCGACGTGCAACTGCCCGCGCTGCATGTAAACCCGATTGAGGTCGGTGATCTCCAATTCGCCGCGCGCGGAGGGCTTGAGAGCTTCCGCGATGGCCACAGCCTGCGCGTCATAGAAGTACAGCCCTGGAACGGCGTAACGCGAGAGCGGCTGTGCAGGCTTCTCCTCCAGGGTCAACGCCAAGCCGCGCTCGCTGTCACTCTCATCATACTGGAATGTGACCACAGCGTAACGCCGCGGGTCGCGCACCTGATAAGCGAAGACCACCGCTCCCTGGCGGATCTGCGCCGCGCGGCGCAAACGCTGGGGTAAACTGGTGCCAAAAAAGATGTTATCCCCCAGCGCCAGGCACACCGGCTCTCCGGCGATGAATTCGCGCCCCAACAAAAAGGCTTCCGCGATGCCGCGCGGGGATGGTTGTTCTTGAAATACAAAACGCACCCCGAACTGACTCCCATCGCCCAGCAGCTTACGGAAAGCAGGTAAGGCTTCTGGCGTGCTGATGACCAGAATCTCACGGATGCCCGCCAACATCAACATTGAGAGCGGGTAATAAACCATTGGTTTGTCGTAGACCGGCAGCAACTGTTTCGACAGGCTGACAGTCAAAGGATAAAGACGGGTGCCCTGCCCGCCGGCGAGGATTATGCCTTTCATGATACGCCCTCCCGCCCGACGTAATTAACCGCCATCCAGGAACGAAAGTCGCCGCGTTGACGGATGGCCTCCAGCCAGGCGCCATTCCGCAAATACCAGTCCACCGTCTTGCGCAAGCCCTTTGCGAGCGAATGCCGCGGCGACCAACCCAATTGCGTCTGAATTTTCCTGATATCCATAGCGTAACGGCGGTCGTGGCCCGGGCGGTCCGGCACGTGAGTGATCAACTGCGCGAAAGGCGCGTGAGGAGAATCCGGATGACAGGCATTCAGAATTTCACACAGCGTTTGCACAATCTCCAGGTTGGTCGCTTGATTATCCCCGCCGATGTTGTATGTCTCTCCCGGGGTTCCAGCGCGCAGCACCCGCCAGATCGCCTCGCAGTGATCCTCCACGTACAGCCAGTCACGCACCTGCAAGCCATCTCCGTAAACCGGCAACGGCTTTCCCTCCAGAGCATTGAGCAGCATCAGAGGAATCAACTTCTCCGGAAATTGATACGGGCCATAATTGTTCGAACAATTGGTGATCGTCAGCGGCAAACCGTAGGTATGCGCGTAAGCGCGCGCCAGATGGTCGCTGGCGGCTTTGGACG
The DNA here is from genome assembly GCA_015485245.1 of Anaerolineales bacterium. Classification (GTDB taxonomy): domain Bacteria; phylum Chloroflexota; class Anaerolineae; order Anaerolineales; family UBA11858; genus J130. The sequence goes on from WFTY01000420.1 coordinate 2,797, forward strand.
CGGCATAGGGCGAATTGGGAGCGTAAGGCGTGCGCTCGCTGAAAGGCGGGTCCGCCGGACGAAGCGAACCATAGACTTCATCGGTAGAGATGTGATGAAAGCGCTTTGTCACCGGGGGGGCATCCGCCGATTCCCAGTAGTCGCGCGCTGCTTCGAGCAGGGTAAACGTGCCTACCACGTTGGTTTGCACAAACGCCCCCGGGCCAAGGATCGAACGATCCACATGTGATTCGGCCGCAAAGTGAACAATGGTATCCACGCGATGTGCGCGCAGCAAACGATCCACCAAAGCCCGCTCACGGATATCGCCATGCACAAAGATGTGGCGCGATGGATCGGGGAGCGCCCGTAGATTCTCCAGACTGCCGGCGTATGTCAGCGCGTCCAGGTTGACGATGCACACGTCCGGTTCAACACGCAAGAGGTAGCGGACGAAGTTCGAACCGATGAACCCCGCGCCGCCGGTAATCAAAACATTATTCATACGTCTGGTTTCCTCCCAACAATTGTTGAAAAGCGTTCTCGCACTTGATTGAAACACCTAGATTATAATGCAAGCACAAATACCCGCTCCCCAAGAGAGAAACAACGATGAACCGCAGAAACATCCTCCCCGCCCTCCTGCTGAGCACACTGGCGCTGGTCGTGCTGGCGATGATCGTCTTCTTCCTCCTCCTGGTGCGCAAAAACATCCCTCGGCCTGCGACAGCACCCACGCCAGTTTACACCGCCGCTCCCGGAGCGACGCCAACACCCACCTCGACGCCTTACGCCTTCAACGGCGACGAGGACAACACAATCCAGCTGATGTGGTTCTCCAAGCCGCCCACCAACGGAGACATCGCCACGCTGGCGACCAATTTCGATCTGATCATCCTGACCCAAAACGATGAAGAAGCCCTCGCAGAATTGCGCCAGCTCGGTTACACGCGCGGCGTGCCGCAATATTTCCGCCTGGACGCCATCAAAGACCCAGGCTCGTGCGAGGAAGCGCCGCCAGGGAATCAGGTGGCCTACAAATCCGGCGACTACTGCTGGATCAGCCAGAATCACCCAGACTGGTTTCTGCTGGATTACCGCGGCGAGCGCATCCGCGACGGCGGCAGCGGGACGGACTACGTCTTCATGGATCCGGGCAACCTAGAATGGCGGCAGTTCTTTCTGCAACGCGTCCAGGAAAGTCAGCGTGCTAACGGCTATTACGGCGTCTTCCTCGACAATGCGGACGCCAGCATCGCCCGCCTGGAACGCAAAGTCAATCGGTTGATGAAGTATCCCGACGACGCCAGCTACCAGGCGGCCATCGAGGGATTTCTGCAATACCTTTATGAGGGATATTTCCAACCCCAGGGCAGGCCGCTGTACGCCAACATCGTCTCCAACCGAAATTTCGAGGCCTGGTTCCGCTATCTCGCCTACCTGGACGGCGCGATGGACGAGGGCTGGGGCGTTGGTTGGACAGACGAATACCGCTCGCCCGCCGAGTGGGAAGCCCACCTTGAACGCGCCGAAAGCACTCAGGGCGAGGGCAAAACCGCCTTGCTGATTTCTTCGGGCCGCCGGAACGACTTGCAGCGTCAGCAATTCGCCCTGGCTTCTTACTTGCTGGTTAATCACGGGCGCGCCTACTTCCGTTACGCACACTCTGACTCCTATCGCGAAATCTGGCTGTATCCCAATTACGCCCTCGACCTGGGCGAACCGCTGGGGGTGCGCTACCCCGAGGGCGATGCCTGGCGCAGGGATTTCACCAGAGGCTCGGTGGTCGTCAACCCCTACACCCACGAGGTGCAATTTATCCTTCCCTGAGGGCGGACAGTACATGCCGGCGGATGCGCTCGCCAACCCGCTCCCAGCGGTAGCGATCCATCACCAGGCGATACCCCGCCTCGCCGAACTGGCGGCAGGTCTCCGGGCTGGCGAGCAGGCGCTCAAGCGCCGCGGCTAAACCCTCCGAATCTCCCGGCGAGACCAGATATCCCGTGCGATCGTGTTCCACCATGTCCGGCACCGCGCCCACCGCTGTGGCGACCACCGGCAGGCGGCAGGCCATCGCTTCGACTATGGTCGCGCCAAAAGGTTCAACCCGGGTTGGGAGGCAATACACCGAAGCGCGGAGATAATACTGCGGCATGGTCTCCAGCGGGAGGCGGCCGATCACCTCCACCCCAGGCGCATTGAGGGCAGGTGAACACCCCACAACCTGCAGGCGCGCGTTCGGGAAGCGGCGGCGCACCTGCTCAAAAGCGCGCACCAGCTCCGGGCCGCCCTTGCGCTCCCAGTCCGTCCCCACAAAAAGGATCACGCCGTTGCGATAGCCATCATTCTCCGGCGGAGCGCTGCCCGCGGCGATGTTACCCCCCGCATAGACGCAGATCACCCTGTCCCGCTCGCAGCCATACTGCTCCACCAGCGAGCGGGAGATATTAGAACTGCGAGTGAAGACCCGCGTGGCCCCTTGGTACAACGCCCGCTCCAGGGCAATCCAGGCGGGGACGGCCAGGCGCGTTGAAGGATAATCCGGATAGTTCAGGTTCTCAAGGTGAGTGTGATCGGTGTAGATGAAATGCGGCAGGCCGGGCCAGCGCGTCTCGAACAAGGATTGCAACTGAAACGAGAAGGCGTATTCTGCTTCCCTTTCCAATCGATGGCGGGCGTAGCCACGCGCCCAGTGGAACAGATACGGCGTGCGCAAAAAGGATTCTCGCCAGCGGCGGCGGCGCAGCGCCAGCCCCACACCGTAGTGACGCACGGTAGCCAGCGCATTGCGCAGCAGCACGCCTCGCTCGCGCCGCAACGCATCCATTAACGTGATCGTTGCGAGGTCAAACTCCGGGAAGGCGGCGCGCAGCATGGCTTCGACCTGCCGGTCAACCGGATGTCTCCGCCAAACACGGAAGAAGGCGATTTTTCGCCTCACCGCACCTCCTCACACAAAAGCGGGTGACAGCGCACAAAGGCCACTGTCACCCAATGCAGTATCCAGCAAAAGCGCGAACCGGCTACCGTCGCCGAGCAAGGCTGCGACGGCGCAAAGAACCGATCGCAGCCAGGATAATCACCAACACCATCCCGGCCAGCGCGACGCCCAGCGCAGGCAGCACCCAGGCCGGACGCCCCTGGATCGGCTCGGTCGGCTGCGCCACCAGCGGCGAAGCAGCATCCTCACCCGGCAGAGATGCAGGTGACGCGTAACTGCTGGCCGCCGGGCGCGTATCCGCGCTGAGCACCTGATTACCCAACACCAGGGCAAAGTTCCCCGCCAGGCCGCCTTGCAGATTACGGTCGACCAGCGCGGTTCCAGCAAAACGCACGCCACCGGCGTTGTTCCCCAAAACCGCCACCAGTACGTTATTGTTGTTCCAGGGAGAAGTCAGCAGCTCGATGTAGCCCATACTGCTCCCCGCGGGGATGCGATAGTCTACCTGCAGCACACCGGTGGAAACCGTGTTCGAAGCCATGTCCACCGGCGAAGGTAACGCGTCCTGGAACTCCGAAAGCAACGGCAACGTGGAAGGGATGCCGATCAACATCAGGTGACGGCTCCCTTTAATCTCCTCAGGAAGGGCGTTCACGTAATAAGCGGCGATATCGCTGACGTTGGGGTTAACCACATCGCCCAGATAGAAAGCCACCTGCGCGGCGACGTCCCACGCCTGCGGATCACCCTGCGGGAGCACCAAAGCGGTCGTCCCCAGCACAGGGTCGAGCGTGAAGGGCGAAGGAAAATCACCCAGATCGAAACGTGTCGCCAGGCCGCCAGAAACCGCGCTATCCACCAGGGGCAGGTGCAAGGTTGATTCGGGCCAGATTCGCACCCAGGTGCCGCCCAGGTTCGGATCCACGCAGTAATTATTGGGGATCAATTCCGCGTTGATGCGCAGCTTGTTGTATCCGGTAAAAACAGTCGTCGAGGGGATTGCCACGCGCACCTGCGTATAATCGGCGGTGAGGTCGCTGAACTTCACACTGCCCACATCCTTGCCGTTAACCGAAATCACCAGGCCGGAAAGATCATAGTTCAACAACTTGGAGTGGCTGAGAATCAGGTCGAAATAGGCCCCATCATCGAGGGTTTTACCCGGCGGGACGTAAAAACGGTACTCGGTAGCACTGAAACCCACGCGCCACAGTTTCTTATCAGCATATCCCAGATCACCCAGGGTTTGATCCAGGCGGGTTTCCAACGCAAGTGCAGCATCGGGCTGGACATTTGCCACCAGAGCAAGATTCTCCTGCTCTCCGCTGAGCAACTGGCCGGTGCTGATCGCCTTTCCCGCCTTGAGCACGCCCTCATCGTCCATGCC
>WFTY01000421.1 GCA_015485245.1 Anaerolineales bacterium
GTTAGTCGGGTGGTCGGTTGGGCGGCGGCGGTCGATCGTCAGGGGGCAGCCCGTTGCAGCGGATGACTTCGCGAAACCACAGGGCGCTTTGCTTGGGGATGCGCCGCTGGGTCTGGAAATCCACCCGCACCAGGCCAAAGCGCTGGCTGTAGCCGCGCTCCCATTCAAAGTTGTCGAAAAGGCTCCATACAAAGTATCCCTGGACGTCCACGCCATCCTGGATGGCGGCGTGCGTCTGCTGGAGATGCGCCCGCAAGAAGGCGATCCGCTTGTGATCGGCGACAAAGCCGCTCTCGTCAGGTTGGTCGGGCAGGGCGCAGCCGTTCTCGGTGATGTAAAGTTTGGGGTTGCCGTAGCGGATTTTCAGGTCGCGCAGCTCGGCGTGCAGCCCGTAGGGGTTGATGCCCCAGCCCATGGTGGTGAATCCCCAGCCGGGCGCGGCGTAAGGGGTCAGGCGGGCTTTCAGCCAGCCGCCGAAGATATCGTAGGCGACGGTGTCGGTGTTGTAGTGATTGATGCCCAGGTAGTCCACCGTCCTGTGGATGAGCGCCAGGTCGTCCGCGGCGCGTTGGGGCGCGTGTGCCCCCAGCCAGGTGTAGAAATCCTCCGGGTAACGCCCGTGGATGAGTGGATCGAGGAAGATGCGGTGCGTTTCGGCGTAGACGCGCTCGGTCGCGGCGATGTCTTCCGGGCGGTCGCTGGCGGGCAGCAGGTGGTTCAGGTTGAGGATCAGGCCGATCTCGCCGGGGTAGTTACCCTGGCGAAAGACCTGCACGGCTTTGGCGTGCGCCAGCAGCATGTGATGAGCGCTCTGGTAGGCGGCCTGTGCATTGCAGATGCCCGGTGCATGGATGCCATGTCCATAGCCCAGGAAGGCAGCTACCCAGGGCTCGTTGAACGTCGCCCAGAGTTTGACGCGGTCGGCCAGTTTGTCAAAGACAATGCGGGCGTAGTCGGCGAAGAAATTTGTGAGGTCGCGGTTCGGCCAGCCGCCATGCTCTTGCAACGTCTGGGGCAGGTCCCAGTGGTAGAGCGTGGCTTTGGGCTGGATGCCGCGCGCCAGCAGCGCGTCCACCAGGCGGTCGTAGAAGTCCAGCCCTTTGGGGTTGAGGGCGCCACGCCCTCGGGGGAGTACGCGCGGCCAGGAGATGGTGAAGCTGTAACACGGCAGGCCGAGTTCGCCCATCAGCGCCACATCGTTTTCCATGCGGTGGTAGTGGTCGCAGGCCACGTCGCCGCTGTCGCCGTTGAGCACGTGATCGGGCCAGCGCACAAAGCGATCCCAGATGGATTCGCCCTTGCCGTCTTCATTCCAGGCGCCTTCAATCTGGTAGGCCGATGTCGCTGCGCCCCAGAGGAAGTTTGGGGGAAATCTAAGCATGAATCCTTTCCGGGGTCAGGGCACCCAGGCGACGTGCTGAATGTTACCGCCGATCTCCACGGGGGTGAAGCTGGGGGCCGGCAGGTAGCTTAACTGGCTGTCGCTGTTGAGCAGGAAAATCCCTTCATCATCAACCCTCCAGAGAATCTCCGTGAGCACAGGGCCGGCATAAACTTGTTTCCACTCGCCTTCGGGCGACGTGGTTACAAGAAGGATGTTGAAATCTTCGGCGGGTAAGATGCTGTATTGCCATCCTCCGTTGGGAGATTTGAGGATAGGGGTGGCATCGGGGTTGAATTCGGTTGAGCTTCCGCCGGGCGCGACCTGATACGCTCCCTGGTCGGTGAAAAAGGTGAAAGCGTTCAGGTGGGGTTGCCATGCGATATCCAGGCAGTTGACCGCCTCTTGTGTCCCGGCAGGCTCCAGCGGGTTGATGATGAACACTCCGAAAACCGGTTGTTGATTGATCTGCGCTGTGTCCTCGCTCACGCAGACTGCTAAAAGGCGATCCGCCGGGTCGTAGGCGAGGCTGTCGAAGCGTCCTTCCCACACGACCTTCTCCTCGCCGGTGGTGACATCGAGGGCGCGCAAATTGTGCCTTCCCTCAGCGTTCCGTGCGTACAGGGCATAAGTGTGCACATCAAGCCAGCCGAGAAATTCTCCCTGGGCGTTGGGGAACAAATCAGGGAAGAGGACGGCTGGTGTGCTTCCGTCGGCGGGCACAACACCTGTTGTGGGGTTGAGGGAAGCTGAATCCCAGAAAAGCAGGTGCTCTCCATCGGGGGCCCAGGAAAAACCCCAAAGCGGGATGGTTCCATCGGTCAGGCGCAGCAGGTAGCCACTTTGAAGGTCGTAAACGTACAGGTCAAAGCTGGGGTTTTCCAGCCCGGCGAGGAAAGCCAGTCGCTTACCATCGGGCGACCATACAGGGCTGGTGGTCAGAGCGCGGCGGGCAAAGTCCTGGCGCTCGTACCCCTTCAGGCCTTCTGGCTGGTCGAACTCCGGGGCAATCAGTGGGGTTATCGTCTCGATGATCCCCGTAGGGAGGGAGATCAATTGCAGTTTGATTCCTTGGAGGGTCTCTGTGTCTTCTACCTGGACGATGGCGGCGTACCCTCCCTCGGGAGAAGGAAAAACGTTTGTCAGGGAAGTGAAGCCGGCCTCCAGGGAGATCTCTGGCAGGACATAACCGCTTTTGTCAGAGAGCCGGCGAGGGTTGCTGCCATCCACATCGTGGACATAAACCCCCTCGTCGGCGATGACCAGCAACCAGGGCCCTTCGGACGGCGGCGCTTCTTGGAAAGGCCGGAATAACACCATCAGGGGCAGGAAAAGCCAGAATGTCGCTTTGACGCGGGTGTGCATTGTTCACCCTTTGACCGATCCGGCCAGCAGCCCGCGGATGAAGTAGCGTTGCAGGGAGAAAAACACCGCTAACGGCAGGATCATCGAGATGAACGCCCCGGCAGTCAGCAGGTGCCAGTCGCTGCCGCGCGAGCCGACCATCTCGGCGATGCGCATGGTGAGCACCTGCACGTCGGGTTTGGCGCCGATGAAGACCAGCGCTACCAGGTAATCGTTCCACACCCACAGGAACTGGAAGATGGCGAAGGAGGCCAGCGCGGGGACGGAAAGCGGCAGGATCAGCCGGGTGAAAATGGTGAAGTGCGAAGCCCCGTCGATGAAAGCGGATTCCAGGATGTCGCGAGGCAGGCTCTTGATGTAGTTGAAGAGCAGGTAAGTCGCCAGCGGCAGGCCAAAACCGGTGTGCGCCAGCCAGACGGCCAGGAAGGTGCCGTTCAGGTCGAGCTTGACGTAATCCTGCAGGATGGGGACAAGGGCAATTTGCAGCGGCACCACTAGCAAGGCAACCACGCTGATGAACATCAGCCGCCTGCCGGGGAAACGCATCCAGGCGAAGCCGTAGGCGGCGAAGGCGGCGATCAGGATGGGGATGACCGTGGCCGGGATGGCGACCGTTAGACTGTTGAGGAACGCGCCCACAAAATTATCTCCCTGGACGGTGATAATGCTGCCATCCGGGGTTTGCAATTCAAAGCTCTTGCCTGCCAGCACCTGGCGGTAGTTCTCCAGGGTGAAGGCCGTGCGCATCGTCCAGCGCAATTCCTGCACCTGGATGCGCCCAAGCCGTTTGTTGCCGATCCAGATTAGCTGTTTTCCGTCTGGAGTTTCGATCCCCTGGCGGAAGTCATCGAAGGTGCCGCGCACCCCGCGAATTTCCATCACGCTGTTGGGGTCGAGTCCCTCAGGGATGTCGAATTCTTCCACCAGCAACCACTCTTTATGGGGCAGGATGCTCCACCACCCTGAGGTCTGGATGTCGAACCGGGTGCGGAAGGACGAGACCAGCACCCCCAGGGTTGGGATGGTCCACAGGGCAACCAGCAGGAACAGCGTCCCGTTGATCAGGATGTCCTGGACGAGTTTGCCCTGACGCGGTTTTTTCGCAGCGCTCATGAGAAGGCCTCTTGCTCGCGGAACTGGCGCAGGTTGTAGATCATCACGGGTACGACGGCCAGCAACAGGATGATCGCGATGGCGGCTGCATATCCTTTGTTCTGGTTAGTGAAGGCTTGACGATAGAACTGCGTGGCGATCACATGGGTGCCGAACTGTCCTCCGGTCATCACCATGACGACGTCGAAGATCTTCAGGGTGAAGATGATGATGGTGGTGGTCACTGTGATGACCGTGCCGCGGATATACGGCAGCATGATGCGGAAGAAAATCTGGATTTCGTTGGCCCCGTCCACGCGGGCGGCCTCGATCAATTCGGTGGGGATGCCCTTGATGGCCGCGGAGAAGATCACCATGGCGAAGCCGGTCTGCATCCAGATCACGATGACGATCAGAAAGAGGTTGTTCCACGGTTGCACCAGGGCGGTCCAGGCCTGAGGCTCGCCGCCCAGGGCCACCCAGATGGCGTTGAGCAGGCCAATTTGCGGGCTGGCGGCGTCGCGCACCTCGTAGATGAAATTCCAGATCACCCCCGCGCCGACCATCGAGATGGCCATCGGCATGAAGATCAGCGATTTTGCCAGAGTTTCAAAGCGGCTGCGGTCGGCCAGCACGGCTACCAGCAGGCCGAAAGTCACCGAGAGTGTGGCGCCGAAAACGATCCATAGCAGGTTGTTGCGGAAGGCCTCCAGCATGATGCGCTGGGTAAATACATCGATGTAGTTTTGCAGGCCGACGAACTCTGTCCCCGTACGGTTGTGCAGGCTGATCCAAAAAGTCCGCACTGTGGGCAGCGCCAGGTACCAGCCCAGGATGACCATCGCCGGCCCGACGAAGATGAAGGGCTGCAGGCGGCGCGTCCAGGCGGCGGGCAGTCGCTCCACCTGCCAGTTGGCGGCGACGTAGACCAGCGCCGCTCCGCCCACCCCCCACACCATCGCCAGCAGCGAGAGCAGCGCTTTTTGGGTGTTGTTGTCGGGGATGGTCTCCCGTAGGAAGCGAAATCCTACAATCAGCAGCCCAAAGGTGACCAACGGTACGGCGATCGAGACCAGCAGGCGCCCAAAGGTGCTGACCAGCCAGTCCATGATGCCCTGGGGTGAGGCGTTGGAATTCGCAGGAGGTTCCATGGCTTCTCCTTGATTGGGTTCTGCTTTACGCTGGTTTCAGCCCGATTGTATCGCAGAATGGGCGCAGGGCGTTGAGCTTCTGGCGGGGAGCGTTGCTCAACGGCCTGCGCGCTCCCTGCGAGGCAAGGCGCTATAAAGAGAGTATGGAGCAGGGCCTATCCCTGCTCCATACTGACGTTCTTGGGCATTTACTTCGGCCAGGAGGCATCGATTTCCGCCAGCGCGGTGTCGAGGTCAACTGAGCCGGAGACCCAGTCGGTCATCGACTTCCAGAAGGAGCCTGCGCCGACCTCGCCGGGCATCAGGTCAGAGCCGTCGAAGCGGAAGGAGGTCGCCTGTTGCACGAGTTCGGCGATCTTGCGCTCGATGGGGTCGCCGTACCAGTCAAGCTGGACGTCTTGCTGAGCGCCGAGGGCGCCACCGGTGCCCAACCAGGCTTTGATGGATTCGCCCTTGGTGAAGAACTCCATCACTGCACGGACTTCGGGGCGGTCGTTGAACATCGCCATGATGTCGCCGGCCACCAGCCAGGGCTTGCCGTATTGCTCGTCGATGGGGGGCAGGTAGAAGAAGTCGTAGTCCTCGCCCGCCTTCACGCCATCGGGGAAGAAGGAGGTGATGAAGTTGCCCTGTTTGTGCATCCAGCACTTGGGCGGATCTTCAAACATCGGGGTGGGAGAATCGCCGAAGAACGTGGTGGCGATGGCGGCGCGCCCGCCGTAGACGTAAGCGTCGTTGAACCAGATTTCCGCGATGGTCTCGGCGGCCTTCTTGACCTCAGGGGAGGAGAAGGGAAGTTCGCCAGCGACCCACTTGTCGTAGTTCTCCAGCGAGGTGGTGCGCAGCATGACCTCTTCCATCCAGTCCGTGGCGGGCCAGCCGGTGGCCGCACCGGACTCGATGCCGATGCACCAAGGGGTGTCGCCGTCGTCGGCGATTTGCTGCGAGAGGGCCATCAGCTCATCCCAGGTTTCGGGAATGGGGTAGCCTGCTGCCTCCCAGGCCTTCTTGGGGTACCAGACCAGCGACTTGGCGTTGAAGCGATGCCACACGCCGGCCATGATCGGGCCGTCGGGGCCTTCCATCGTAGCCATGTCCAACCATGATTGGTTGTACTGTTGCTGGAGGTAATCCTGGCCGAGGAAGTCGAGCACGTTGACCACGTTGCCCGCCTGGACGAAGTTGCCGAGTAGACCGGGTTGCGGGAAGTCCACAATGTCGGGGGCGTCGCCTGCTTCCACGCGGATGGAGATGCTGGCTTCGAATTCCTTGGAGCCTTCGTATTGGATGTCGATGCCGGTCTTCTCTTCGAAGTCGGCGATGGCGTTGTTGAACTTGACGGCGTCTTCGTCGGTGAAGGGGCCGGTCATCGTGACCACGGTGCCCTTGAACTCGCCGGCCAGGGCGCGCTCGTAGTAGCTGCCACCCTCCGCAGCACCGCCGGCCTCTCCGCCTTCCTCGGCGGGGGCGGGTTTGCAAGCGCTCAGTACGATCGTGAACACCAGCAGCGCCCCGACGATAAGCCATAACGATTTTTTGCTTTTCATGCCTTTGTTCCTTTCTCTTCTTCGTGACGATTCAGCTACACTTACTTCGGTTATACGAGTCGCAGGCGTGGCCTGCGCAGCGATGAGGGAAATTTTTTCGCTTGCACTCACCTCCTTTCGGGTTGTCAATCGGGTGCCGGGGCTGTTGTTTGTCGCCTGGCAAGCTCTACAGGCAGTTGTTGGTGAACAGGTTGGGTGAGAGGGGCGTCGTCCTCGATGAGGGTGAGCAACAGATGGGCGCCGAGGTTCCCGGTTTCGTAGAGTGGTTGATGGATGGTGCTCAGGTTGAGGTAGGTCGCGTCCCGGATATCGTCGTAGCCGATGACGGAGAGCTGCTCTGGAACGGCGACGCCCAGCTCGCGGGCGGCGTCGAGGACACCGATGGCCTGGGTGTCGCTGGCGGCGAAAATAGCGCTGGGCGGGTGGGGGAGGTTGAGTAATTGTTTGGCCATGTAGTAGGCGGCCTCGCGCCCGCGCTCTCCCTCGATGATGTATTC
>WFTY01000422.1 GCA_015485245.1 Anaerolineales bacterium
CGAAACATGTTCTCGGCCAAGGGGCTGCGGACGATGTTCCCCAGACAGACGAAGCAAATGCGCGTTTTTTCGCTCAAACCGACCTCCAAAAGAAAGAAATCCCCCCAATGCTACCATAAGATGGGAAAACAGAAGACCGCCGACGGCAGACTGCGAAGCCTGCCATCGGCGGTCAATGGCCGAACAGATTTCACGAGGAGTTCAGGCTGTGCCCTCACCCACGCCTTGCCGCATCCATCACGGCGACGGCGGCGATGTTGACGATATCACGCACCTCGTCGCCGGTTTGCAACACATGCACCGGCGCGCCAACGCCCAACAGGATAGGCCCGATGGCGCGAGCGCCGCCCAGGCGAGCGAGCAGCTTATAAGCGATGTTGGCGGCCTCCAGCGAGGGGAAGATGAGCACATTGGCGTCCTTCACCTTGCTAAAGGGATAACGCTTCTCGATGATCTCAGGCACCACGGCGGTATCGGCCTGCATTTCGCCGTCCACAGCCAAATCAGGGCGTTTGGAGCGGATAATCTCCAGCGCTTTCTGCACCTTCAATGCGTGGGGATGCGGTGTGCTGCCAAAATTCGAGAAGGAAAGCAACGCCACCCGCGGTTCAATCTCCAATTGTTGGGCGAAATCAGCGGCCAGGCAGGCGATCTCCGCCAAGTCTTCGGGCGAGGGATCGATGTTGACCGTGGCGTCGGCAAAGATGTAAACGCGCTCGTCAACCACCATGATGTAGGCCGCAGCAGCGATCTCATTATCTGGCCCGGTGTGGTGAATCTGCAACGCCGGGCGCAAGACCTCGGGGTACTGGTAATTCAAGCCGGAGACAAAAGCGTCCGCGTCCCCCATCTTAACCATCATCGGCCCAAAGATGTTGGGGTCTTTTATCAATTTGCGAGCATCGGCAACGGTGACGCCTTTGCGCTTGCGCAGCTCGTGGAACGCCTGAGCGTATTCCTCGCGCCGCTCAAAGGTAGCCGGATTGACGATCTGCGGGCAACAACGCAGCCCCAGGGCTTTGTGCCGCGCCTCGATAACCTCCGGCCGCCCCACCAGGATGGGCACGCCAATACCCTCCTCTTCCACCTGCGCAGCGGCGCGCATGATCTTATCTTCCTCGCCTTCGGCGAAGACCACCCGCTTACGGGGGCTGGCCGCCTTGGCTTTGTGCATGATGAAATGGCGCACCCGCTGGCCGAGGCCCTGGCGGTAGGCCAATTGCTCACGGTATTCATCCAGATCAATGTGCTTGCGGGCCACCCCCGTCTCCATGGCGGCCTTCGCCACCGCGGGAGCTTCCCAGAGGAGCACGCGAGGATCGAAGGGCTTGGGGATGATGTACTCCGGCCCCAGTCGCAGGCTTTCCACGTTATAAGCGCGCAACACACTGTCGGGGACATCCTCTTTCGTCAGCGCGGCGAGGGCGTGTGCGGCAGCGATCTTCATCTCGTCGTTGATGGCGCTGGCGCGCACATCCAACGCCCCACGGAAAATAAAGGGGAAGCCCAGCACGTTATTGACCTGATTGGGGTAATCCGAGCGGCCGGTGGCGACGATTGCGTCAGGGCGGGCTTCCTTCGCCAGCTCGTATTTGATCTCTGGGTCGGGGTTCGCCATGGCGAAGATGATCGGGCGCTCGGCCATCGTCTTGACCATCTCCGGGGTGAGCACATCGGCCACCGAGAGGCCGTAAAACACGTCCGCGCCGCGCACGGCGTCCGCCAGCGTGCGGGCATCCGTATCTTGCACGAACTGTGCTTTATATTTGTTCATCCCCTCGGTGCGGCCCTCATAAAGCACGCCGCGGGAATCCACCATAAAGACATTTTCACGGCGCACGCCCAGTTTGATCGCCAGGTTGGCACAGGAGATCGCCGAAGCACCGGCGCCGTTGATTACCATTTTGATCTCATCGATGCGCTTGCCGACGATCTCCAGAGCGTTGAGCAGACCGGCGCTGGAGATGATCGCGGTACCATGCTGGTCATCATGGAAAACAGGGATATCCAGCATTCCTTTGAGCGTCTCCTCGATGTAGAAACACTCCGGCGCTTTGATATCCTCCAGATTGATACCACCGAACGTCGGGGCCAGCGCTGCCACCACGCGAATGATTTCATCCGGGTCTTCGGTGTCCAGCTCGATATCAAAAACATCGATATCCGAAAAAACCTTAAACAGCACGCCCTTGCCTTCCATCACTGGTTTGGAGGCCAGGGCGCCGCGGTTCCCCAATCCAAGGATGGCAGTGCCGTTGGAAACCACCGCTACCAGGTTCCCTTTGGCGGTGTATTCATATGCCAGCAACGGGTCCTCGGCGATCTCCAATACCGGAATCGCCACTCCCGGGGAGTAGGCCAGCGAGAGATCACGTTGGGTCTCCAGCGGTTTGGTGGGGAGAATAGCAATCTTTCCCGGTTTACCATTTAGGCGATGGTATTCCAGGGCATCTTCACGCGTGATTTTGCTCATCGTGCGCTCCTTCCATATTCTCAGCTCATGAGCCGGGGCAGTTACACATATACGTTAACCCCTATTCTGACAAAAGTTTCCCTTTTCACTAGTTCCGTTTGTCACCATTTTCTCGGATACCCTACCATTATAGTCCTATCCTGACAATGCGCGTACCTACCCTGATAAGTGCATCCATGTTAAACTTAAAAAACTAAAAATGGTGCCCGACGAGCTTACCTTCCACCGCGGCGTCCTCAGGAAGACAACATGAACAACTCTGGGAAATCCGCCGCATCGGAACATAACCTGCGATCAATGCGCAGGCGTTTTAGAGGCGGGGCCATCGACCCACTGAACGACGCACCCAAACTTACGGTTGAGGTTATCTCCACCGGAGCACTGTCGCTGGACATCGCACTGGGCGCGGGAGGCATCCCGCGAGGGCGCGTGACCGAGATCTTCGGCCCAGAAGCCTGCGGAAAAACCACCCTGGCCTTATCGGCCATCGCTGAGGCGCAAAAAGCGGGGGGAACGGCGGCGTTCATCGACATGGAACACGCCCTCGACCCAGCCTATGCGCGAGCGTGTGGCGTTCAAATTGAGGCTTTACTCCTGGTGCAGCCGGATAGCGGCGAACAGGCGTTCAATATCATCGAAACGCTCACGCGTTGCGGCGCGGTGGACCTCATCGTGGTGGATTCGGCGGCCGCGCTGGTGCCGCAAGCCGAGCTCCACAGCGAAATGGGCGTTACACAACCCGGCCTGATGGCCCGCCTGATGTCGCAAGGCCTGCGCAAACTGGCCCGCCCGCTGCGCCAGACGAACACGGCGCTGATCTTTACCAATCAGCTTCGCAGGCGCCTCCAGGCGACGTTCCGCGACCAGGAGGTCACGCCCGGAGGGCTGGCGATCAAGTTCTACGCCGCGGCGCGCCTGGATATGCGCACGGTGCAAACCTTACGGCAAGGCGCACGCATCATCGGCAGCCGCTGCCGGGTGCGCGTGGTCAAAAATAAAGTTGCCCCGCCTTTTCGCGCCGCGGAGTTCGATATCGTGTATAATGAAGGCATCTCCAAACTTGGCGATTTGCTGGATACAGCCGCTGAGTATGGGATCGTTAACAAACGAGGTATAGTGTATTCCCTGGGAGAGCGGATCCTGGCCCATGGCCGGGCAAACGCCATCACAGCGTTGCGTCAAAACCCGCGGCTGGCTGCGGAACTGGAAAGTCGCCTCCGCAAGTCGCTGTTGCCCCCGCTGATCGCCCTGGGAAGCTGACCCCTGAGAGGCGCGCAGGTTCACCGCCGCACCAGGCCAGATCCATGCAGCCGCGCTCACTCAGGCAACGCTGCGCGGAACCCCGGAACCGCGGTTCGCGCCGCCACGACTAGATGATATACTCAGTCATAGCAACTGTTTGGGTTTACGCCCTGTAGGTATTGATGTTCGACGGATAGGAGTATCGCTGTTCAAACTCATCGAGTGTAAGATGACAAACCAGAGACCAGCGCATTTTGGCGTGGTGATTGGTTGTTGCAGGTTCGATTGAGTAAACCGAACTGCTCGAAACTTCAAGGAACACCTTTAAACCAAGGGCTCCCTGTAACACACGACCCCGGAGGCGGTGTCCTCGGGCCGTTGTGATCCATTCATCGACTGAGTAGCAAACGCACAGCCGTGGCGAGTTCTTCAGCCACGGCTGTTTTTGTTTCCGAGGCGCAGGCTTATTGAGGTAGTATGGCGCGTAAAATCACCGCCCTGCAAGTCCAGAAAAAGAACCCCAATCGGGTAAACGTCTTTCTGGATGGCGAATTCGCCTTCGGGCTCTTCCGGGTGGTGGCCGCCTGGCTGCAAGTTGGGCAGGAGCTGAGCGAGGAAAAGATTCGCCAACTCACCCAGGCCGAGGCGGAGGAGAAAGCCTATCAACGGGCATTGAATTTCCTCAGCTATCGCGTCCGCTCAGAAGCCGAAATCCGGCGCAACCTGCGCAAGCATGGAACGCCGGAGGAACTGATCGAAACTGTGCTGGAGCGTCTGCGGCGCAACCGCCTGGTGGACGACGAAGCCTTCGCCCGCTCGTGGGTGGAGAACCGTTGCGAATTCCGACCACGCGGGCGGCGCGCCTTGCAAAGCGAATTACGCCAAAAAGGCCTGGAAAGTCAGGTCATCGCCGAGGCGCTGCGAGAGCTGGACGAGGAAAAGCTGGCCTACAAAGCCGCCAAGCAGAAAGCACGCGCCTACCGGCAACTCGAATGGCCCGAGTTTCGCAAGAAAATGCTGGGCTTCCTCTCCCGCCGCGGATTCAGCTATAGCATCGCTGCGCCCGCCGTGGAGCAGGTCTGGGCTGAGGAACAGGAATCCCCCTGACGGCCAGGCGCCCGCTGGAATTTCAGTCCGGCGTTCCGTCAGCGGAAAAATCTGAAATTTAACAAATGAGGCAATCGATGAACGGAATGATACTGATTATCGCTATCCTGGCTGTGCTGGTCGGTGCCGCGATTGGGTACACCGTCAAAAGCTACCAGGTACAGCAGAACAAGCGCAAGCTGGAGGAGGAAAGCAAACACATCCTGGTAGAGGCTCAAGAGAAGGCGCGCGAGATTGAGCTTAAAGCGCGTGATGAGATGCTTAAGCTGCGCCAGGAGGCCGAGGAAGAAATCGCCCGCCGCCGGGCGGAACTTTCCCGCTCAGAAGACCGCCTGCAACGCCGCTTCGACCAACTTGACACGCGTGCCGAACGGCTGGAGCGCCGCGAGCAGGCGCTGAATAAACGTCAGAGCGCCCTCGACCGCCAGGCCAATCAGGTGGCTCAAATGGAAACTGAGGCGCGCGAGAAACTGGAACAGATCTCGCGCATGAGCGTGGAGGAAGCCCGCGAGACGTTGCTCAAGCAGGTGGAACGCGAGGCGCGCGACGACATGGCGCGCATCATCCGGCAGGTGGAGGCTGAGGCCCAGGAAGAGGGCGAACGCCGGGCGCGCAAGCTGGTGGCTGACGCCATTCAGCGCGTGGCCTCCGAACACGTGGTGGAGGTGACTTCCTCCACCGTGGCGCTGCCCTCGGATGAGATGAAGGGCCGCATTATCGGACGCAACGGACGTAACATTCACTCCTTTGAGCGCGCCGCCGGGGTAGACGTGATCGTGGACGACACGCCAGAAGCAGTGACAATTTCCTCCTTCGACCCAGTGCGGCGCGAGATCGCCCGCCGCTCGATGGAAAAACTGGTGCTCGACGGCCGCATTCACCCGGCGCACATCGAGAAAGTGGTAAACAAGGAGCGCGCCGAGGTTGAACGCATCATCGCCGAGGCAGGCGAAGAGGCCGCCTTCGAAGCCGGGGTCCCTGGCCTGCACAAGGAAATCCTCAAGGTGCTCGGCCGCCTGAAGTTCCGCACCTCGTATGGACAAAACCAGCTCGCCCATGCCGTGGAGACCGCCAAGCTGGCCGCAGCGCTGGCCGCCGAGCTGGGCGCCAATGTAGAAATTGCCAAAGCTGGCGCGTTGCTACACGATCTGGGCAAAGCGATGGATCACAATGTAGAGGGCACGCACGCCCAGATCGGCGCCGAGTTCGCCGCCCGCTATGGCGTGCACCCCGCGGTGATCAATTGCATCGCCTCACACCATCACGAGGTGGAACAGGAATCCGTCGAGGCGGTGATCGTTGAAGCCGCCGACGCCATCTCCGGCGCGCGCCCGGGTGCGCGCCGGGAGAGCCTGGAACAGTACCTCAAGCGGGTGCGCGCCCTCGAGGAGATCGCCAACGCTCACAAGGGGGTACAAGAATCCTATGCCCTGCAAGCCGGGCGCGAGATCCGCATCTTCGTCAAACCCGAAGACGTGGACGACCTGGCCTCCATCCAGATGGCGCGCGACATCGCCCGCCAGATCGAGGAGACCATGCAATACCCCGGCCAGATCAAGGTGACGGTGATCCG